>NZ_JBOFLP010000071.1:0-8180 GCF_051657925.1 Chroococcidiopsis sp. | reverse complement strand
AAAAAAACCAGGTAAGAGTAACTTATTTTTACCATCGATCGCCGTGCCGTTTATAGGTAATTGGGGAGCAATAGCAGCAATGCAATCGTTTTCTATCTGCACGTCTACTGTTGTGTAACCGTCTTCAACCGGAATTAAGGCTTGTTGAATCGTATAACTCACAAACTTATCCTTAAATATCAACAAATATAAAATCTTGTTATTTAGTGTGACACTAATTCTGTAAAAAAGATTTCTACTCAGGGTACAAAGTCACTGAATAATAATCTTGCATATAGGAGCGTGCGATGCATCGATCAAACTGCATCTGGGCAAACATCTATGCGCCCTTACAATTTCCCCTGATACGGGCGGGTTTACCGAGATGATGAGCTTCTCATACAGAGATTGTATAGAAAACCCGCTCCTACAACCAACTTACCACTATCGAATTCCATGAATCAATTAACAACTCTAGGAATACCGCCTAACGCCTGGGCAGTCAACGAAGCGATCGCAGATATCACTCGTCCGCCTCTAGACACAAAAATTATTACCCTACCAACTCAAACCAAAACTCTACGCCTCGACTTGGCAAAGTCTGCCATTCTAGTCATAGATATGCAAAATGATTTCTGTCATCCCGATGGCTGGCTGGCGCATATTGGCGTGGATTTTACTCCTGCCCGCAGCCCGATTTCACCGCTAAAATCTTTACTGTCAGTTTTGCGGCAAATTGATGTCCCTGTCCTCTGGATCAACTGGGGCAATCGTCCCGATTTAGTTAATATTAGCGCTGGTTCGCGCCACGTTTACAACCCCACAGGTACGGGAGTCGGGTTAGGCGATCCTCTCCCTACCAACGGTGCTAAGGTACTAACGGCTGGAAGTTGGGCGGCGGCGGTGGTAGATGAGTTAGAACAACTTCCCCAAGATATCCGCGTCGATAAGTACCGCATGAGTGGTTTTTGGGATACTCCCTTAGATAGTATTTTGCGTAATCTGGGCAGAACGACGCTATTTTTTGCAGGCGTAAATGTCGATCAATGCGTCATGGCAACATTACAAGATGCTAATTTTTTAGGCTACGACTGCGTGTTAGTCGAAGACTGTACTGCTACCACATCCCCAGAGTATTGCTGGCTGGCAACTTTATACAACGTTAAGCAGTGCTTTGGTTTTGTCACCGATTCCCAAGCTATCGTGGAAGCAATTAAAGATACAGCGACCAGCGACCAGTGACCAGTTATCGGTTACCTCTCGCCTCTTGCCTATTACCAACTACCAATTACCGCGTATGAATACAAATCGTTGTGTAATTCCCGTTGTTAAGTCTCCCCAAGACTACCAAGCCTTTCGGATTAGCCCTCAAGATACCAACAGATTGGCGCTTGTCTTTGACACGGCAACTGCTAACAAGTCACTGACGATGTGTGTAGAAATTTTTGATGTGGATGGCAAGACTCCTCCTAATCGACACCGACGGGCAGTAGAAATGTTTTTTATCCTCAAAGGCGAAGGACGAGCAATGTGTGATGGGAAAACGGTTTCTATCCAAGCCGGAGATAGCATTTTAGTCCCTGCTACGGGAACTCATATCATAGAAAATACTGGTTCGACTCGGTTGTATGCCCTGTGTATCATGGTTCCAAACGAAGACTTTGCCGAACTGATCCGTAGCGGTACGCCTGTAGAACTGGATGAGGAGGATATTTCCGTGTTGCGTCGCTTACCTGCACCAGTTTTATGTTAGGCGTGCGCCCGAAAAAAACTGTTTCGATGCTGACGCGCGATCGCGTGCGGTTGGATGCAGATGTCTACTATCCTGATGCTGAGGGTGAATTTCCCGTATTATTAATGCGTCAACCCTATGGTAGGGCGATCGCTTCTACTGTAGTCTACGCCCATCCAACTTGGTATGCTGCCCGTGGATATATTGTCGTAATTCAAGACGTGCGAGGGCGAGGTACATCAGAGGGAGAATTTAAGTTATTCGTCCATGAAATTGAAGATGGCGAAGATACGGTAAATTGGGCGGCGAATTTACCTGGTAGTAATGGCAAAGTTGGGATGTACGGCTTTTCTTATCAGGGAATGACGCAGTTGTATGCTGCTGCTGCCAAGCCTCCCGCCTTAAAAACAATTTGCCCTGCGATGGTTGCCTATAACCTTTACAGCGACTGGGTATACGAGGGTGGGGCGTTTTGCTTGCAAACGAACTTGGGCTGGGCAATTCAACTCGCTGCCGAATCCGCCAGGATACAGGGTGATGTTGCGGCACATTACACTCTCTACGCTGCTGCTCAAGATATATCTGTCTACGATCGCGTTCCTAGCTTAAACGAGTGCCTACGTAAATTCGCGCCTAATGCCTTTTATCACGAGTGGTTGGAACATTCTCAAGATGATGACTACTGGCAGGAAATTTCGCCTCAGCGCTATTTGCAACATGTAGATCTACCGATGTTTCATATCGGCGGCTGGTTTGATACATACCTGCGCGGGACGCTGCGTTTGTACAAAGATATGGCAGAACGGAGTCAATATCGTCAGCAGCTGCTTGTGGGACCTTGGGCGCATTTACCTTGGTCGCGCAAAGTCGGTGTAGTTGATTACGGGCTGGAAGCTGTCAGTCCTGTAGATGAAATGCAAATCCGTTGGTTCGATCGGTTTTTGAAGGGTTTGGATACGGGCTTAGAAGCAGAGTTACCGATTCGTTGGTTTGAGATGGGAACTAATATGTGGCGCACTTTTCCCACAATAAGTAAATCAAACCAGAAATCGTATTTTTTGTCAAGCAGTGGATTGGCAAGTATTCGGGAAGACTCAGGGATGCTAAGCGCATCTTGTCCCGAATCCTATTATTCAGATGTCTTCGTTCACGACCCTTGGCGACCCGTGCCAGCGTTGGGGGGTCATGCAGTCGTACCCGCAGGATCGTTTGAGCGATCGCAAATTGACTGTCGGACTGATGTTTTGACGTATACTACTGCACCCTTAGCGACAGATTTGCATTTGGCGGGGGAGGTGATGGCTGAGATTTGGTGCAGTGCCGATACGCCCAGCCACGATCTGTGTGCGGTGGTTTCTGAGGTACATCCGAATGGGAGTGTCTATAACCTGACTCAGGGTTACGTTCATGTTGCATCAGGGCAAGATCGACCTTTAAAAATGTCTCTGCAAGCGACGTGTGTGTGTATTAGAAAGGGGAATGCTTTGCGGTTGAGTTTGAGTGCGGCTTGTTTTCCGGCTTATCCGATGAACCCTGGTACGGGTTCGCCTTTGGGTAGCACGCGGTTGATGGATGCTCGAGTTGTGACTTTGAGGGTTGAGTGTGGTGGCGATCGCGCTTCAAGGTTGGTATTGCCAGTGGTGTCCGATCGTTAAAAGGCAGAAGGCAGAAGTTTGTCTTTTTGCCTCCTGCTTTTGAGCTAAGGTGAATTACTCTGCCGTAGCTAAAGATTCGCTTGCTTTAGTCAACTGCTTGCCAAGTTTTTGTACGATTCCTTTAAAACCGCGCGGCGCTTCTGAGGCGATTTCTGTAGTATGTTCGCCTACTTCAGCTAGAGCCTTTGCAATTGTTGCAGGCTTGGCGTTACCACGCTTGAGGGTTTGCTTCAACCCCTTCAGGCTATCTGCCAACTGTTGGTATTGTTCGCCTTCTGTTTTATGCAATAAGTTGTACCACAAGTCGATTGCGCTTACAGCCTCTTCAGGATCGAGCGAGGTGAGTTCTTCGCCTTCTGCCTTGTCTACCAAAGCATCCATTTGTTGGTGATGTTCTTGGTCTTCAGCCTTGGCAACTGAAGTACCAGCTTTACGAAGTTGCTTACCTAGTCGTCCGACAGACTGCTTTATACCCTTTTCAAGATCGCTAGAAAACTCACTGGTTTGTTCGCCAATATCAATCAGTGCTTCGCTGATTTCATGTCCAGTTGCTTTGCCACTCTTAAGCAGCTTTTGTAGCTCTTTCAGTCTGCTTGCTAGTTCTTTTACTTCCGGTTCTTTAAACTGATGGAGATAGTTATACCAGCGATCGACCAAATTGAGGGCGCTTTCTGCTTCAATCTTGCTGAAGTCTCCTTCCATAGATTGAAGTAATTCGTCAATTTCCCGCTCTATATTGAACTCTGCTTTATTTTGTTTCTCTTCAGTCTCTTTTTTAGTTGCCATAATAAGGCTTCCGTTAAGGAATTTAAAGTACACAGACTAAGATTACAAAGCCACAACGAGCGACTCCTCACTCTTTAGAAGCAAAATTAGTGAGAAAAGATACATTTTTAGTAAGTCGATGGAGAGAGAAGATCTTCCACTGCATCCCCAACACGTAAAAAATCAAAACCAAAATCGATTTTTGCGTGGTGCGATCGCAATTTCAGAGGAAATAACTTGCCCACCAAGGTAGCGAGTCGGGAGAGAGATGGGACGATTTTCTGCATGAGTTGATAGCCACGATACGACTACCAAACAGATGTGGGCAATTGAGTAGGTAATAATGAGTTCCATATTGAATTTAGTCAGAGTGGTAGTAGCGTTGCTCGATCCAAATTCGCATTTCTGCCTCGGAACTGAGACTAGTAGATTTACGGGTTTTTGGATCGAATGCTTGCCAGTAAGGGTTACCATTACGGTCTTTTTTACGCCAAACTTGCAATTCATGACCGCGAGTTAACGCCCGAACTAATTTTTCAAGAATTACTTTAAAGTTCTCAACGAACAATAAAGATATTCTTTTTTTTTGCGTAGGCAAAGCTGAGGTTTTCATCATAATCAACCTACAATCGTATTTATTTGCAGCAAAATCTACAGGCAAACTTCTATATTTTTGCCCTTTGATTTTTAACTTTTGACTTGCTTATTTCTAGTTTTATCCTCAGCAGACAAATTGATAAGGTACGGATTTAAAAATTTTAAATAGAACAGTTGACTCGATCTAAAACTGTTCTAGGTAAATAAAGTCAAAGTGTACCATCACAGATTCAGATGAATCATTTATCATATTCAAACAGGCTGAATTCTCAATCTTTAAAAAGGATTGCATCGTGAGAATTCCTATTGAAAGACACTCATCTACGGCAGTTTATCTCCAGATCCGCGATCGCATCCGCCATCTGATTGAAACTGGCGCATTGCGATCGGGCGATAAACTCCCCTCTATTCGTACCCTATCAGCTAGTACGCGGGTGAATAAACTCACCGTCATCGAAGCTTACAACGTCTTAGCAGCAGAGGGATTGGTAGAAGCCCGTCAAGGATCTGGGTACTTCATCCGTCCGGCAAAAATCGATCGCGCTGAGTCGAAGCACCAATTTGCGCCCCCCCAAGACACGATTGTTTTAGAACAACCCCCCCTACCACCACTGATTGAAGAATTTCAGGGCGGTTCGTCTTTCAATCTCTACATGAAATCGGTGCAAGCCCGTCAGCAACCAGGGACGATCGATCTCAGTAGCGGTTTTTCTTTGGCTTCTGGATTGGACGATTTACCGCGCGTTGCCCGACGTGCCGTGAAGCAAATATCGGGTAGCTTATTTAACTACGACTTACCCCAAGGACAGCTCGTACTGCGGCAACAAATTGCGCGGTTATTGGTACAGCAGCACGGTTTAAATGTCACGGCAGACAATTTAATTATTACTAATGGCTCCAAACAAGGAATATTGTTAGCCGTACATCACTATGTCAAACCTGGTGATTGGGTGTTGGTTGAAAGCCCAACTTGGTACGGTATGCTATCCCTGCTGTACAACATGGGTGCAAGGGTCATTGGTATTCCCATGACACCCGAAGGCATAAATTTGGAGTTGTTGGAAAAAAATCTTTACACTTATCGTCCCAAGCTGATATTTACCGTCAGTACATTACACAATCCTACAGGTCTTACCACTTCCTTAGATCATCGCCGTCAATTATTGGCATTAGCAGAAAAATACGATTGCGTCGTACTTGAAGATAATGCTTATGAAGGGCTAAACTTTGAACCCGTACCAGTACCAATCAAAGCATTAGATACAACCGATCGCGTCATTTATGCTGGCACATTTTCGAAAACGATTATGCCAGGTATTCGTGTCGGTTATCTCGTTGTAACTGGAGAAGATTATCAGCCCTTAGTAGAGCGTAAATTGCACTACGATATCCACGTATCTACAGTTTCACAGGCTATTGTCAGCGAGTATTTAGCATCTGGACATTATCGCCACCATTTAGCACACTTGCAAGCCGTCCATCTTCAGAGTCGCAACGCCATGCTAAGCGCCATGCAGCGTCACTATCCTCCTGCTACTTATTGGACGATTCCCAAAGGTGGAACTTTCTTATGGGTGCAAATGCCTGCCCATTTACCGCTAGCAGAAATTTGTCAAAAAGCGTTAGCCAGAGGCGTGTTCGTTGCCGAAGGAACGCCATTTTTCCCAGGCGGACAGCAAAGCTATCCCGCTTTACGGCTGAATTTTACCCTTTTACCAGAACAAATCGAGCAAGGGATCGCCATTTTAGGAGAAATCTTGCAGAAGTACGTTTAGTCAAAATCAAATGTAGGGTGGGCAATGCCCACCTTGCTAAAAATCGTCGGCAAGACAGATAAAACGTATTATCAAACTATTGCAAAATTAGAATGAGATTATTAGCTCAATGTTAGAATCTATTTCACCTAATTTCTCAGGCGAATTATCAAATATTCAGAATATTCAAATTGTCACCTACCAGCCTCAGTATCAAGCAGCAATTATCAAGCTCATCTTGAACATTCAACAAAAAGAATTTGGTCTACCAATTACTCTCAAAGACCAACGTGACTTACTAGATATTCCGAGTTTCTATCAACAAGGTAATGGTAATTTTTGGATTGCTTTAGATCGAGAAAAAGCTATCGGTACGATCGCCGCTATCGATATAGGTAATAGTCAGCTAGCTTTGAGAAAAATGTTTGTCGATTCTAAGTATCGCGGGAAGGAAATAGGTTTAGGTCAACAGCTATTAAATTCGCTTTTGAATTGGGCGCGAACAAAAGATATTTGCGACATTTATTTAGGCACAGTTGATGTTTTTCAAGCGGCGCATAAATTTTACGAAAAAAATGGATTTATCAGAATACATCAATTAGTTTTACCTCCTGGTTTTCCCAGGATGACTGGTGATACAATGTTTTATTGGTTGAACTTAAACAATTAACTTTTACGCTCGAGTTGCTTGTATGAAACGATTTTAAAAATAAAAAATTTAACTTTATGACCAACCTTAGTGTCAATCTTAATAAAGTTGCTTTGTTGAGAAATACTCGAAATATTGGCATTCCAAGCATTACTCGCGCTGCACAAATTTGCATCGACGCAGGAGCCAGCGGAATTACCGTTCATCCTCGTCCCGACGAACGACATATCAAACCTTCAGATGTTTATGAGTTAGCAAAAATGTTAACAGTTGAGTTAAATATTGAAGGTAATCCTTTTCAGCCTCCATTTATGGAGATAGTCCGCCAAGTAAACCCAACTCAGTGTACTCTAGTTCCAGATGCACCAGATACATTCACTTCAGATAGTGGCTGGAACTTAGTTCGAGATGGGGAAAAGCTAAGACCAATTATTAACGAATTAAAATCTTTAGGAATTCGCGTCAGTCTGTTTATGGATACCGATCTAGAGCAAATTCAAATTGCTAAAAAGATTGGTAGCGATCGCATTGAATTATATACAGAACCTTATGCTACAGCTTTTCGTCATGGTAATGTAGAATCAGTCTTTCAACAATATGCTGCTGCCGCTAAACAAGCTCAAGCGATCGGTTTAAATGTAAATGCCGGACACGACTTAAATTTACAAAACTTGGCAAAATTCTGCTCAATTCCCAATATACTTGAAGTCTCAATCGGTCATGCGCTGATAGCAGATGCATTAGACATGGGACTATCAACAGCAGTAAAAGAATATCTGAAAGTGCTGCCAGAGTCAAAAATTTGAAAAAGTCAGACATCGGTAAAACCGATGTCTGACTTTTTGCCGTTGAACAAATCTATCTTTCGAGCTATTAAACTTGGTCACGCTTTCTGCAAACATAGCTTGATTTTCCAAAAATCTAGCTATGTTTGCCTCTTTCATAGCCAACAAGTGGCATTTTTCTTCTGCCAGTTCTGATACAGTTATTCTCCTGGTGGAAAAGTTACTAACAGTTTCCTTGGCAAATACTTCTGATTCAATTTCTAA
>NZ_JBOFLP010000070.1:0-8389 GCF_051657925.1 Chroococcidiopsis sp. | reverse complement strand
GCAATTAACCGCGACCGCATCACTGGGGCAAATATTACTACCTCCAATTCAGGAGTCAATGGCGATCGCAATTCTCCACTCTACGATTTAGATATAGAACAGCGTCAACCGTTAGAAATTAGGGTGACAGACATCAATCTGAGTACGGGAGAAATTCAAGAAACATATAGCGATCCAAAGAAAGAAAAAATCGTAGGACTTACTCGCAAGAAAATAGATCCAAGTCAGATTGACAGCGATTATCTATTACCAAATAGTGGTATAGTTTATGCTAGCCGTGACGATGCCTTACGCGATGATTCGTCGGCAAATGATTCTACCAATCGCAACGCAGATGTAGTGCAAAGTTCAACAGATACATCTGCGATCGCGCGGCTTGAAAGCCAGTTACTCAGTCCTACAGATTTTAAACTCGATCCTACCCGTCGCCCTAATGGTATTCGTTTAATAAATGGTAGTGACTTATCGCGCGATATTGATAATAGATATCGACCGGAAGAGAAAGGATTGATTTTAGTTTCCGATCTACCTGTCTATATCAAAGGCGATTTTAATCTTCATCAAACTCCATTAGGAACCAGATTAGAAGAGTTTCAAGAAACACTCGATCGGTCTAATTGGAGCAATTTTTATACTCGTAGATTAGGAAATCTTACTCCAAATTTTGCCTGTCGTCCTGGCAAAGCAGGATGTCCCGATCGCGATGGCGATACGTGGCGATCGGCTACTATTATTGCTGATGCTGTGACGCTGCTATCTAATTCTTTCAGAGATGGTTTTCGCAATCAGGGAGACTACGATCTTAACAAGAATACAGCCCTCCCTATCTCTCAACAAACTACGCCAGACAATCCTCAACAGCCTACGACAGAACGTGACAAGGTTTCCCAAAGTCGTAATAATCAAGGCTTTTGGGATAACAGCTTTGTTACGAGTTCTGATTGGTGGGATACAAATAGTAGCGGTAATCCATATCCTAATCAGAAAAATTCCGACGATAGTTATGTAGGTTCCTATTTAACTAACGGAGTCACACCCATACAGCGACGTACAACTTTTCCTGAATACGTCATGGAAATTTGTCGAAAGATACCTGTTGAAACTTGTCAAGAGGGTGATTGGAAGATTGGTTATGACCAAGGTAGGGATGAAAAATTAGATAATACCGAAATGAATAGTGCTATAAATCTCAGTAGTCCACCAGATGGAGGATACAAACCCGATCGACTTGGGGCAGGTACTACCGCTCGACCTGCTTTACAACCAGAAGATCGGCGCTATCCTCGGCGAGTGGCTTTTCAGAGGAATGATAACTTAAATAATCAAAACCAAAATCAAAATAGGAACCAGAATAATCGCCAGAATAATTTAAACGATCGGCAAAATAATCAGCCGAGTAATCTAAGCGATCGACAAAATAACCAACAGAATAATCAACAAAATAATTCAAACAACCAACCGAGTAATCCAGGTAACCAACAGAATAATCAACAAAATAATTTAAACAACCAACAGAGTAATCCAGGTAACCAACAGAATAACCAACAGAGCGATCGACAAAATAATCAACAACAAAATAATCAACAAAATAATCAACCAAACAATCAGCGACAAAATAACCAAGTTAGTGCTAATCAACTAACTCCTTTAGGAATCGATTCTCAAGGAAACGTAAAACAGTTTCGCTATGTTGATGGAAATAATAACGCTAGACCAGATGGATTACCTCGGCAAGTACCTAATGCATTATGGTTTAAAACAACAAATAATCCTGTCGATCCAACTCAAGGCGAATCCTATAGTCCAAATAATCTGCTGCTTATTAAAGAAGTCTCTAACGGTCAGCCGCTATTAGTCCCTGTTTTACAAATTCACAGTCCAGATGGTTTTCCCAGTGAAACCCTGGATCGAGGAAACCCAAATCGCTACGCCATCAACTGGTTGCAAACAGCCGAAGAAGATACAACCTTTAATGCCGTATTTATGGCTGGTAATAGTCCCAGTCGTCCTCAAGAAGAGTCAGCAGGATTGCCTAACTTCGTCCGTTTTCTAGAAAACTGGGAAAACAGGGTAGTCAACATCAACGGTAACTTTATTCAAATGCGGCGGAGTGCCTACGCTACAGCACCATTTATGCCGATCCGTCGTGACACGGCTGCTGAGTTGGCTACGGCAGATAACCTTAGCTGGTTTGACTACGCCATTAATAAATATCCCACTGGTGGCGCTAACAACGATTTACCAACAGGAACGCCACCATATTACAGCGAACCAGAACGACACTGGCAGTTTGATGTTGCTTTATTCTCCCAATCGTCAGACTTATTTGCCCAAGAGTTTACGACTCCATCGACAAGCCAGCCTAGCGAACTGCTAAGAGAAGTCAGTCGGGACGATCCTTGGGTGCAAACTTTGTTGTGTACAGCCATAGCCAGCGATCGCACTGGTAAAATTACGGCTACCTACACTCAATATGCGATTTTAGATAAAACTCAGCGTCCGGCAACTTGTCAAAACGATACACCCGATTATCCGGCAAACTTGAATTAGGGGAAATGGGAAAATATGGAGACAAAGGAGAATTATAGGAGTCGGGAGTCGGGAGTCGTAGGGGCGGGTTTTTTGAAGAGATCTGTCCGAGAACAAATAGTCTTTTTGTTAAACCCGCCCGTACGGGAGTCGGGAAAGAGAGCTGAGGGAGCTGGAGGAGAGAATAACACGTACCACGCATCGGGTTTCACCATCCTCGAAGCTTTAATCGCGATCGCAATTCTATCAATCTTGATGACCGCGATCGCGCCTGTTTTTGTCCTTGCTGTTGGTAATCGGCTGCAAGCAAGGCGAATAGAATTAGCAACTCAAGCAACAAAAACTTATCTTGCTGGAGTTAAGGCGGGAACGATTGCACCACCACAGCATATAGTTGTCTTAAATGAAGTCGATAGTAACAAAAATTTTAATTCTCAACGCGAACAATTTGTTGCCACTGCTCCTCCTTCTACTTCTGGTGGTTTGCGTTGTACGAATGTTACAGTTAGTAATTCTTATTGCTGGAACAATACGACATCGAGTTTATATTGCTTCGATTTAGATGGTGGCGGTTGTAGTAGCGATAGCGGACAAGATTTGGTCATTCAAGCTTTTCGCAGCGCCAGTTCTGCGGCTCAATCTATGGATAAAGCATATATATTGGGACTTCGGGTTTATCGTGCTGCTGGTTTTAGCGATCTGTCACCGCTGGTTGCTAGCGATCCTAATACTCAAAGAACGCAGTTGACTTTTTCGGGAGGGTTGGGTAATTTCAAAACACCATTGGTAGAAACAGCTACAGAAATTGCTGCAAATGAGTCGAGTATAAATGATTTTTGCGATCGCCTTGGGTGTGAGTGAGTCAAAAGTTAAAAGTTAAAAGTTAAAAGTCAAAAGTTAAAATATCTGTTTTTTGATTTGCTCTATTTTTATTGATAATAAGGTTGAACATGTTATATGCGTTATGGATTTTTTGATTTTTGTCGCGCGAAGACGCAAAGACGCGAAGCGGCTTCTCGTAAGAGTAGGGGCAAAGGAAGAAAAGAGAATAAGAAAACGAGAGGATTGGGTTGTAGTGGTTTTACTTTGATTGAGCTTTTGGTGTCGATTGTTATTTCTTCGATTGTTTTGAGTTCGCTGTTGTCTTTTATGACGAATATGTTGACTTCTGAGCGGAGAGAACAAGCGAAATCTAGTAGCGAACAAGAAATACAGTTGGCACTTGATTATATTTCTAGGGATTTACAAGAAGCTATTTATATTTATGATGCTGATGGAGTGCAGGCGATCGCTGACCAATTACCTCATGCTAGAGAAGCAGATAAAGTTCCCGTACTCGTATTTTGGAAGCCTACTTTTTTAGCTCAAGATCGTTCTGTTACTACGATAGATGGAAATACAACTACTGTTGGATGCTTGACTAAGTTACCTCGAACTGATGTCTGTAGTCAAAGAGATTATTTTGTTTATTCTTTAGTGATTTATTACTTAATTAAAGATCGTAATCCTGCTTGGTCGGGAGCAGCTAGAATTGGTAGACTCGAACTACAAGATGGAATTAGAGATTCTAATAATTCGAGAAGTTATCTGACAAATCCCTCTCCTGGTTTTCAATTATTCAATCTTTCTCAAGCGGGAACTCTCAAGGAGAAAATGAATGCTTGGCAAAAGGCAGATACAGCTTACAATCCTCAAGAAAATCCCATTGAAGTATTAGTAGATTATGTCGATCCGAGTCCGAGCGATCGCACGCCAAAGCCGTTAGATTGTCAAAATATTTCTTCTGCGGCTCAACTCGTTCCTGCTAATACTCAACTTGCTAATCCTTTACAAATAAATAGTTTTTATGCTTGTGTAGATGCATCGCGCAATTTAGCTCAAGTTTATTTGAGAGGAAGTGCGTTAATGCGTTTGGAGCAAAATGCTGTTTATAGTGACAGTCAGGCTGTTTATTTTCCTAGTTTAAATATACAAGTAAAAAGTCGCGGTACGACTAGTTCTAACTTTTAGATAAGCTGCTATTAACAGAGATGAAAAAACTCTTTTCCGACTCCCGACTCCCGATTCCCGACTCCCGACCCTGGCAAGTTAAATACAACTATAAAACATCTAACGCGGGATTTACCCTAATCGAACTCATCGTTGTAGTCATTATTATCGGAGTTTTAAGTGCGATCGCGGCTCCTAGCTGGGTGGCTTTTGTTGACGGTCGCCGTTTGAGTGTTGCTCAAGACCAAATTTTGCGCTCTTTACAGGCAGCACAAAGTAATGCTAGGCGAGATAAAGTGATATGGCAAGTCAGCTTTCGTGAAAACAACGGCGTAGCACAGTGGATCGTTCTGCCAGCAAGTACAAATCCGACCACTGTAACTTGGCAAAACTTAGATGCAGCGATTCGCATCGTCGATCCAATTGTGAATGCCAACGATCCCGATGGCACGACTTTAGAATTCGATCCAACTCATAATCTGTGGCGAATGCAATTTAACTATCGCGGAGAAGCAAATAGTCCATTAGGAAAAATTGCGATCGCCACTCGTAACGGCGGACAGCGCTGGAGTTGTGTTAAAGTCTCCACTCTCCTGGGCGCAATCCGATCGGCTAGCGATGAAAATTGTCTGAATTAAACGTCATTTGTCATTTGTCATTTGAGATCGTCGATGGGTAGTTGTTATTAGTTTTGACTTTTGGCTTTTGACTTTTTACTTACTCATTACCTCTGCTGTTTTTTCCCGATTTAGCTTCAAAATCAGCACGCCCAAAGGAGGCAAACACAGATCGATAGAGTATGGATGATTGTGATATTGCCATTCATCCGTCCATTTGCCACCTAAGTTACCCATGTTGCTACCGCCGTACTCGCGGGAATCGCTATTAAATAACTCTTGATAAAATCCTGCTTCGGGTACGCCAATTCGATAGTGGGAATGCGGTTGAGGAGTAAAGTTACAAACTGCGATCGCAAAATCCTCTGAATCTTTGGCGCGACGAATTAACGCAACTACGCTATGGCGATTGTCGCTGCAATCGATCCACTCAAACCCCGCTTCAGCAAAATCTTGGCTGTACAAAGCTGGTTCAGAGCGATATGTGTGGTTTAGGTCTTTGAAAAACTGCTTGAGCTGTTGGTGTGATTCATATTGCAACAACTGCCACTCTAAGTCACCCCAGACGTTCCACTCGCTCCACTGTCCAAACTCCATGCTCATAAACATGGTTTTTTTGCCGGGATGAACGAACATGAAGGTAAACAAGCAGCGGACGTTGGCGAATTTCTGCCACCTATCCCCTGGCATTTTGCCGATGATGTTACTTTTGCCATGTACGACTTCATCGTGGGATAGAGCCAACATGTAATTTTCGCTGTGGTGATACCACATGCTAAAAGTGACGTTATTTTGGTGGAACTGGCGGAACCAAGGATCCATGCTGAAGTAATCCAGCATATCGTGCATCCAGCCCATGTTCCACTTGAGATTAAAGCCTAATCCGCCCATATACGTGGGCCAAGATACCATAGGCCAAGCGGTAGATTCTTCCGCGATGGAGACGATGCCAGGAAAATAACTAAAAATAACGTGATTTGTTTGCCGCAGGAACTCTGCTGCCTCTAAATTTTCCGTGCCACCATATTGATTTGGCAACCATTCCCCTTCTTTGCGGCAATAGTTCAGGTAAAGCATTGAGGCAACGGCATCTACCCGAATTCCGTCGATGTGATACTTATCAAACCAGAACAAGGCGTTGGCAACCAAGAAGTTTCTCACTTCGTTGCGGCTGTAGTTGAATACTAAAGTTCCCCATTCTTTGTGTTCTCCCTTGCGCGGATCGGCGTGTTCGTAGAGGTGAGTCCCATCAAAAAATGCCAATCCATGTCCATCTTTAGGGAAATGACCTGGAACCCAATCAACAATTACCCCAATACCGTTTTGGTGGCATTGGTCAACAAAATACATGAAGTCTTCTGGCGTGCCATAACGGGACGTACAAGCATAATAGCCAGTGACTTGATATCCCCAAGAGCCGTCGAAGGGATGCTCTGCAATTGGTAATAATTCAATATGGGTGTATCCTAAATCTTTCACGTAGGGAATCAGGCGATCGCCAAGTTCTCGGTAGGTGAGGAAACGCGCCCCTGGTTTGAGTTCCGAGACAATGACGACGGCTTCTGTCTCCCCATTAGGCAACCTGGGAGGTTCGGCAGAGGAGGCGTGCAACCACGAACCTAGATGGACTTCATAAACGGAAATTGGCTGCGTTAGGGGGTCGGTATGGCGGCGTTTTTCCATCCATGCCAAATCGCTCCATTCATAAGCGTCTAAGTCTGTGACAATGGATGCGGTTTTGGGTCGGGGTTCTTGCTGAAAGCCGTAAGGGTCAGACTTTTCATAGATGTGACCATCGTTATTTTTTATTTCATATTTATAGCGATCGCCGACTTTGAGTTCGGGAATAAATATTTCCCATACTCCTGTAGCACCTTTGCGCATCTGGTGCTTGCGTCCGTCCCAATAATTAAAATCTCCAATAACTGACGCATTGCGTGCGTTCGGAGCCCAAACAGCGAAATAAACGCCTTGGACACCGTTAATTTCTGTTGAGTGCGCTCCTAGTTTTTCATAAATGCGGTGGTGATTGCCTTCCGCAAATAGATGCAGGTCAAAATCTGTCAAGCGAGGAGAGCGAAAGGCGTAGGGGTCGTAAATCACACGCTCGCGTTCTCCCTCCAAAATCCGCAACTGATAGTTTGCCAGTTCGGGAAGATCGAGCGTGCATTCAAAAAAGTGAGGATGATGCACGGTCTCCATCGGAAATTCTTTCCTTTCCTCTGGCAGTACCACCCACGCCGCACTCGCATTTGGTAAGTATGCTCGCACTGCCCAGACGGTTTTGCCTTCCTGTTCCACGGAATGAGCGCCTAGCACTTCAAAAGGATCTTGATGCTGGTTCCAAATAATTCGATCAACCTGTTCTGGTGCAATGGTGGTCATAGACATGCAGCTACCTACCTGGAATAAATTTACTAAACTCCTCTCGTCATACTTATACACATTCTTTACATTTATTTGCAAATGAGCAAGCAAAGCAACGGTATTTAGTCTGATTTTGTCTCAACCATAGGTAAGACTTTGGGGAGTCAGGGAAAAGGAGACAAGGAAGACAAGGGAGACAAGGGAGACAAGGGAGAAATTACAGGTTACTGGTCACTGGTCACTGATAACTGCTCCCTACTCCCTGCTCCCTGCTCCCTCAAATCGGCAAAAAAGGTAAAAAAGTACGAATTGCCTTTCGCAGTTGGAGTAGAAAAACGATTTCTCGGACTTGAGAGTTCAATGTAGGTGGTGCGGGACGGGTTTGTAATTTAGCTTGTAATTGAGCGTATTCAGCAGCAGTTAGAGGTTTTCCATCCACAGGCGATCGCGCTGTGAGAAAGATTTCCGTCCGCAAGACTTCTTCTGGTGTATCTTCTGGTGGTGGTAAAGCTAAGGCAGAGTGGGCGATCGCAGAGATTGTAAAAAACACGATGCCAACACCTAAAAATTGAGTTTGAAAGTGGGTTATCTCCTGACGTTTGCCAGCTGGCAAAAGCCCCATACTCTCTCTTTCTCCCTAAACTGCTACCAGAGTATTTATAGCATTTTGTCTGCCCTCCTAAGCACTACACCTAAGCACTACATATGTATGTACTTATTACTTATGTGACAAGAGAGCATATGTAATGCAAAAAGCGCCCCCCTTTTTGGGGAGGCGCTAGTTTCGTTAGAAGAGCGAATTAGCCATTGAGGGAAGGAGCTTCGACAGCAGCTAAGTCGAGGGGGAAGTTGTGAGCGTTGCGCTCGTGCATCACTTCCATACCCAG
>NZ_JBOFLP010000069.1:0-9191 GCF_051657925.1 Chroococcidiopsis sp. | reverse complement strand
GGTGAACTTTTTTTAAAAAATACCTGAATGTATGTTCATATGTTATCTTGATGGGAGAGGTGAATAGGATTAAGACTATGACGACAGTAACTTCAATGAAATGTGCTTGTGACAATTGCTTGTGCGTTGTTTCCCTAGAGGACGCGATTCAAAAAGACGGCAAGGCTTACTGTAGCGAAGCCTGTGCTAGCGGTCATCCCGATGGTAGTGGCTGCGGTCACACTGGTTGCGGTTGCGGCTGATCTGATTTTGAATTTCGGGTTGTATAAACATTACATATCTAGTAGCTTCCATTACTGTGTTAAAAGAGAGTAGGAAATGAAAGTTTTCTACTCTTAATTAATTTAGGAGGCTATTTTGCTAGGACCAGATCCAAAAAATAAGCACCCGATGGAAGGATTTCCACAGATTTGTTTTATAAAAAATACTGTTTCTAACCCCAATATTATTATTGGCGACTATACTTATTACGACGATCCTGAAGATTCAGAAAATTTCGATCGCAACCTTCTGTACCACTATCCTTTTAGCAGTGACAAACTAATTATTGGCAAGTTTTGTGCCTTAGCTAAAGGTATAAAATTTATTATGAATAGCGCCAACCACAAAATGTCTGGGTTTTCAACTTATCCATTTCAAATTTTTAAAAATGGATGGGAAAAGGTAATGCCACAAATACATGAATTTCCCTACAAAGGCGATACTGTAATTGGTAATGATGTCTGGATTGGTTACGAATCCGTCATTATGCCAGGGATTAAAATTGGTGATGGAGCAATTATTGCTGCGAAATCCGTAGTTGTTAGTGACGTAGAACCTTACACCATTGTAGGAGGTAATCCAGCCAAAATTATCAAGCAACGTTTCCCTAGTGATGTTGTAGATGCATTACTAGAAATTTCTTGGTGGAACTGGGATATTGAGAAAATTTCGCGCAATCTTGAGAAAATTGTAGCTGCCGATCTCGATGCTTTGAGAAGTTGTAAATAGGTTTTTAGTGAATAGATTTTATGTTGTGTTTCCTTTTACTAATTACTAAAATAAGGGTAGACTAACCTGAAAACAACTACCAACGTTAACTTGGCTCTTAACAGCTATTTCCCCGCCGTGCTGCTTCACAATTGCTTGAGCAATTGCCAAACCTAATCCCAAACCCTTTTGCTGTTGTTGCGCTTGCTCGGAGCGCCAAAACCACTGAAAGATAGAAGCATGATGCTCTGGTGGAATACCAATGCCTGTATCTTCAACTGAAACGATCGCTTTACGTTTAGACTTGCGTACTGCGAGAGAAATACTACCTCCTTTTTCCGTATAAGCGATCGCGTTCTCCAGTAAGTTTGAGAATAAACGGCTCAAATGAATTGGATCTCCCCGCACAGATAAACCAGGTAGCAATTGAGCTTGAAAAGCAATACCTTGTGACGTAGCACGGGCATCGAACTGTTCTAATATAGGTAAAAGCAATTCTTCTAAGCGAATATTTACTGTCTCTAACTCAGTTGGTAAAACTGCTACCTCGCTTCGAGTCAAAATTAGTAAATCTTCTACCAAATGCTCTAGTTCGTCAGTAGCGTTAGCAACGATCGTTAGTTTTTGTCGATCGAGTGGTATTGCTGATTCTGCTTCTCCTGCTAGTAGTGCGATCGCTAGGGTAATTCGCGTCAACGGGTGGCGGAGATAATGAGAGATATTCGTAACAGTCTGTCTGAGCTGTCGGAAGCTTTGTTGTAGCGGCTGGGAGTTCCACTGACTGAGGTGAACGCCACTGATACTAAAGATAAATAAAATAGCGATTCCCTGACAGCCAAGCCAGAGCCGCAGCCGAGCCAAAATCATTTCTAATGGCTGTGTGGATTCGCTTACCCGAATATATCCTTCTAGATGTAGCGTTTTTAGCTTCGGATCGCTGACATAGACAGCAATGGTGGCAATCCTTAATTCTCTCTGCTGTTGGAAAATAGGTACGATTGGTTGCCAGCGAGAATGGAAGACATTTCGGGAGGGTGGAAGAGAAGGAAAGCGATTTCCTTGACTCAAAAGTAATTTCCCATCAGCGTCGAACCATTCCCAACTTTGAGTTTTAGCAGCAAAAAGTTTGCGCCAAGGAAGCTCTTGTAGGTTTTGCCGATTTTGAGATTTCACGATCTCAAAACTCGGAATTGCGGCTTGTGCCAAAGTCAAGAGGCGATCGTCCGATTGTTTTTTCAGAGAATTACCAATTGAGTTGTACGTCGTCAGGGAAAACCCTCCTAAAATAGCTGCCGTTGCTGCTAGGTAAGCAAATAATATACGTTTATAGGAATATTTGAACTTTGTTTGAGGAACCATGCCTAAAGATAGAAGCCATAGGCTTCAAGAAAGGATGCAGCAGAATAATCGAAATTGCAACATTGACAAAGCCAACACTTTTGATGAAGATTTATTATCAACTAATACTAAATTGCTTAGTAATTTAAATAAAACAGAAAAAAGTAACAAACTTAGGACAAAATCAGTTATCAGTTGTCAGTTGTCAGTTATCAGGAACATCTTTTCATGCACCACGCATACCCGCGCACCACACCCCGCACACCACGCACCACGCTCTTACCAACAACCAACAACCAATGACCAATTAAGCTGTTTCTGGCTGGAAGAAGGCTGTAGGATGAATGAGAAGATCGGCAGTAGAGTGTTTTTCTACCATTGCTTTACAGATGGTGCAGCGATCTAAGTCTGGGCGAGAGGGAAGTTCGTACATGATATCTAGCATTAGCTCTTCTACAATTCCCCTCAAGGCTCTTGCACCAGTTTTACGCCGATATGCTTCTTGGGCGATCGCGCGGACAGCATCTAATTCAAACTCAAGTTGAACGTTATCCATTTGTAATAGCTTTTGATACTGTTTCAAAAGCGCATTTTGCGGCTCGGTTAAAATTTCTATCAGTCCTTCTTCGCCTAAAGGTTCCAGCACTGTAACGACTGGCAATCGTCCGATTAGTTCTGGAATTAGACCGAATTTCACTAAATCTTCCGGTTCCAGATGGTTTAATAAATAATCTGTTTGCCTTGTTGTAGATCTTTCTTGCGATCGCCCGAACCCCATAGATTTTTTTCCCATCCGTTGTTCGACTAGTTTTTCCACTCCGACAAAAGCGCCGCCGCAGATAAACAGAATATTTTTGGTATCAACTTGGATGCTATCTTGGTAGGGGTGTTTGCGTCCTCCTTGTGGTGGTACATTAGCGATTGTTCCTTCTAATATTTTTAACAGTGCTTGCTGCACTCCTTCCCCCGATACATCGCGAGTAATAGAGGGGTTTTCACTTTTACGGGCAATTTTATCAATTTCATCAATATAAATAATTCCTTGTTGTGCTGTTTCTGCATCCATTTCTGCCACTTGCAACAATCGCAGTAGGATGTTTTCTACATCATCTCCGACGTAACCCGCTTCTGTGAAAGTTGTTGCATCCACAACAGCAAAAGGTACGTCTATGACTTGTGCTAGAGTTTGAGCTAGGAGTGTTTTACCGCTCCCCGTTGGTCCAACCAAAAGAATATTTGACTTTTGCAATGCCACATCATTGCGATCGCTGGACAAACGCTTATAGTGATTGTAAACTGCTACTGAAAGAACTTTCTTCGCCTGTTCCTGACCGATAACATGGTTGTCCAAGTACTGTTTTATTTCTCTGGGTTTGGGGATGTGGTAGTTGTTAGAATTAGTATTAGTTTTTGGGGTACTAGGTTGAGGTGGAGAAGTATCCAATACTTCTTGACACTGTTCGATGCATTCACTACAAATGTTAACACCCGTACCAGAAATCAACTTATCGACTTGAGTATGGGGTTTGCCGCAAAACGAGCATCTTAATAATGAAGTGTAGTCAGGCATATTTACTTTTTCCTTGGGGTTAAAATGTATTCACTGAAATGTTTTAACTAGGAATTTGTCTTTCCATTACCGATAAAAATCCGCACAGACTTATCGATAGGATCTCAACTAACCAATGCATTGATTCAGGGGCGATCGCAAATCCCCAAATTAGTAGAATTAAGCTAGCTAAGCAGATGGCAAGTCGATGAATTTCTTCGGTCATTCTGCAACCAATCCAAGTAAAGCCGAAGCTCATAGTCCAAAAAATTAAATATGTGATATGCATAGATTAGACCTACCTAAAAAGGGAATAAGTCAAAAGTTAAAAGTCAAAAGACTAGTCACTGACAACTGATAACTGAATAACTAGGCGATATGCTGCAAAATCGTTTGTTCTTCTACGTTTTGCTCAAAAATGTTTTTGAGTGCTTGCAAAAACTCAAGTTCTATATACGGTTTGGTGAAGTAGGCACTAGCACCTAATTGAATTGCTAAACGGCGATGTTTGTCGTTACTGCGTGATGTCAGCATAGCCACGGGAATTTTGGCAAATTGCGGCTCTTGTCGCCACTGACAGAGAAATTCAAAGCCGTTCATATTCGGCATTTCAATATCGCAAAGTACTAGTTGTACCGTGGGAGATTGCTGTAATTTTTCTAGTGCTTCTAATCCATCACGCGCTGATAAAACTCGATAGCCAGCCTTTTGCAACGAAAGTGTCAGCGTTTGGCGCATCGTCGTTGAGTCATCTACAACTAAAATTGTAGGACGTTCGGTTTTATGAACAATTGCTGTTCGATCGCGCCACAAATTATTTATGTTTTGTTCTTTGTCTTTTGATTGACTTTCAGTTGTCTGAATTGTATTTTGTTGCCGTTCTAGGACATATTCTAAAAGGCTGATTCCATTAATCACGGGAACTAAACTACCGTTTCCTAGTAGAGTGCAGCCATAGGTATATTTGGGAGGCGAAACGAGCGATCCAAAAGGTTTAATTGCTAGTTCTTGTTCTGCCAACAAGCAATCGACTTCTAGCGCCAATAATTCACCCTCCCATCGCAGGAGAAGCATTGGTAACTCCCGTTCTTCTACTGTAGTTGTAATTGGAGATGGGCTGTTAGTAACTTCTAACATTGGACGATTGTATTCTAAAAGGTCTGCCAACCGATGGATTGGTATGATGTGTTCTCGCCAGCGCAATAGCTGCTGAGTCCCCGTGCGATTAATGCGATCGCTTGGCGTAGTGACAATATTTTCAATGCTGTCAGATGGCAACGCTACGGTAGTTGTTCCTGTAGAGCAAACAACCAAATTTGCGATCGTCAACGTGAGAGGCAAGCGTAAAGTAAAAGTCGTACCCTCACCAGGAAAGGAACTGACGCTTACAGAACCGCGCAGCGATCGCAGTTGAGAACGGACAACATCCAAACCCATGCCACGACCGGAAAGTTCGCTAACGTGGTGAGTGGTAGAAAATCCTGGCTCGAAGATAAATTCTAGCAACTGCTCTTTAGAGGCGCTGGCTGCTTCTATTGGCGACAACCAACCCAACTCTACAATCCGGCTGCGAATTTGCCCCAGGTTTAGACCCCGACCGTCATCTCTAACTTCAATAATTGTTTGATTGCCTTTGTAATAAGCACAAATCAGAATTTCTCCGTTTTCCGGCTTACCTTGCTGTTGGCGGATCTCAGGCGATTCGATGCCATGAGCAAAGGCATTGCGGAGTAAATGCAACAGCGGGTCGTAGAGTTTTTCCAAAATTGCTTTTTCTACCTGCACCTCTGTTCCTCTGAGCTTCAAATTGACAGGCTTAGAGTAGTTATGCGACATATCCCGCAGCATCCGAGAGAAACGCTTGAGAACTTCACCCAAGGGGAGCATTCGCGCTCGCATTAATTCATCTTGGAGTTGGGAAAAAACTTGTTGTTTCCGCTCTAATATTTGACTCGATTGCTCGGCAAATAAAGCAATATCCTCTACAGCCTCTTCCAATTGGACGATCTCTTCTAGAATTCTTTGTAATAGAGGGTGAACCGCTCCATAACGATCCATTTCTAGAGGATCGAAGTCAGTTGTAAGTGGTAGTTGGTAGTTGGTAGTTGGTAGTTGGTTCTCCCCTGCTCCTCTGCTCCTAGTCTCCTCTGCTCCTCTGCTCCTAGTCTCCCTGCTTCCTGCTCCCTTGTCACCCTCAGCTCGCCTCTCTAGCTGACCGATCAGTTCTTGAAAGTGAGCAAAACGGCGGAGCAACTCTTGGGCTGAGTTTTGGGTTTGCTCGGTTTGCAGTGCAATTGAGTTGCGATTGACGACTAATTCACCCAATAGCTTATGCATCCGCTCTAATCGGCTTAATTCTACTCGCGTAGAAACGGCAGTCGCTATCTGTGATTCATCTGTGTAGGAATTGGTAGTTCCTACTTTAGGGCGATCGCCCTCTATTTTGCTCTGAGAAATTTCAGTTGAGTGGGATAAGGACTGAATCGGCGATAAATTTGCCGCAGGGGAAATAGTTAGGGAATGAGCATCTGATTCGATCGCGCCATTGGAATCATCTTCAGTTTCAGTGACGAAAATGATATCAGGATCGATCGCCGCTGCTTCTATTGGTACTGCCTCGTCGCCAAATAACAGCTCGTCTAGTAAAGGCGAGAATTGTGGTTCTGGGTTAGGAACGAGATCGACGATTTTTTCTGTTAACGCACAAAGGGCAGCAGAAGGACTCCCCCCAGTCGTGCGATCGCCTGCTAGTACGGCAGCTCTGCTATTATGAAAATCGGCTAGGGCAACTTGGATAATTTCTCTGGCGCGATCGGGATAGGTTTCTAGTGCGGTCAAAGCTGTTTGGGCGATCGCCCCAAATCCTGGTAGATTTAATAGCTCGGCAAATCCAGCAAAGACTTCTGCCTGCGCTCGTAATTCTCCAGCCACCTCGAAATCTTGAGGGTTGGCGACCACAGCCGCCAATCGTTCTAGTCCTTGCACGACATCAGTTTCAAAGATTGAAGCTACCAAATCGACCCCAAGTTCTGAGGACATGGGCATATAGCAATCGAGCTGAGCTAAAGCATCTCCTAAACGCTCTTCTATTTGATTAAATACGGGTTCGGCTACTGCTAATGTTGCCGCACAGTCAATGCTGCCGATGGTAATTTGTTGCAGTAGGGGGACGCGCAGACAATCGTAAGCTTGCAGTAATAAACCTTCTAACTCTGAATCTATTGTTACAGAGCGGTTGTACAAAGCCCGAAAAACATCTTCTAAACGGTGGGCAATAATTTTAATTGGCTCTAAATCCAAGCAAGCTGCACCACCTTTAAGAGAGTGAGCTGCACGCATCAAATCGTGAATGCGTTCGTGCGTGCGCTCTTGCTTCAGACTAAGCAAGCCTGCTTCAATCTCCTGTAGCAGCTCTGGCACTTCTTCAATAAACAGACGGTAAGCTTGGTCGCGAATGTCGGGAGTAATTAGCATGACTAGAAACTAGGGACTAGGGAAGGGTGTAGGGAGCGCACGAGCAGGGGAGCAGGGGAGCAGAGGGGTACGGAAGCAACTACCAATTACCAATTACCAATTACCAATTACCAATTACCAATTACCAATTACCAATTACCACTAACTAACTTTGAATTGACCGACGCTGGCTTGGAGCGATCGCGCTACGGTTGATAATTGTTGGAAGGAAGCGGAGACTTCGGTGGCAGTTAGGGATGTGGTTTCGGCGATCGCGGCGACTGTGGCGATAGTTGTCGTGGCTGCTTCTGAGTCTTGAGATTGCTCGATCGCAGCTTGGGCAATTGCTCCTACGAGTTGATGAATGCGATCGCTGGCGGTGGTAATGTGGTTTAAACTCTGGCGGGTATCGTTGACGAGTTGAGTCCCGATCGCTACCTGTTCTGTGCCGATTGCCATTGCTGTAGCAACTTCATTGGTTTCCCGTTGAATTCCCGAGACTAGCGTTTCAATTTCTGCCGTTGCTTTGGCTGATTGTCGGGCTAGCGATCGCACTTCATCGGCAACAGCCGCAAAGCCACGTCCTTCTTCCCCTGCTCGCGCTGCTTCAATGGAAGCATTCATGGCGAGCAAGCTAGTCCGCTCGGCAAAGTGAGCGATTAAATTTACCACTTTGTAAATCTTTTGCGATGACTCTCCCAAACATTTGATCTTTTTGACGGTTTCAGCCACAGTTCCCCGAATTGTCAGCATTCCATCTACGGCACGATCCATTGCTATATCCCCAGATGCGACTGTCTCCATCGCTTGGCGCACGTCTATTTCTGCGCGTTTGGCGTTATCCGCAACAGTATGGGCAGAATCAGCCATCGCTTGAATGCGTTCCAAAGCAGTGACAATTTCTGTTGATTGCTGCCAAGCTCCTTGCGAGAGGGCTTGGATTAACGGCTCGTTACTGCTAATTGCTGCATCGACTTGTTTGGCAGCTGTTTGTGCTTGTACCGCAATTTCTTGCAAGCTTTCGACTGTGGAGTTATAAGAGTCAGCGATCGTACCGATTTCATCTTCTGTGACTCTGGCACGGATCGTGAGGTCGCCCTGACTAATTGGATCGACTTCAATCAGCAAATCCAACGCTCGTTTTTGCAACTGTTCTTTGGCGTTTTTCTGTTGTTCTAAAAGATCGGCACGCTCTAGCGCTAGTCCTATTTGAGTCGCAATCTGGGCAAAGAAATCAACCTCTACTTTCTGCCAGTGACGCGGAACGTTACACTGATGGACGACAAGTAAACCTACACAGCGATCGCCGAGCGAAATTGGTGCGGCTAGACTGGATTTGACGGTAAGTGCTGTTAGCTGTTGCCAGTACTCATCGCTCGTATCTGCCGGTCGTATATGAGAAATTACCTCGACTTGTCCTTTTTGGTAGTGTGTGTATTGTTCTAGGGCATAGTTGGCTATCTTTTTACCCAGTATGCGAGTTATACCTGCGCTTGCTGCTTCGACAACGACGCTACCATTGCGATCGCCATCAAACCAATAGACAATTGCGCGGTCGGTTAGCAAAGCGCTGCGGGTCTCGGCTACGGCGGTGCTGAGAATAGCTGGGCAATCGATCGCGCTACCAATCCTCACAGTAATATCTTTGAGTAATTGCGATCGCCTTGCTTCTGCTGCTTTAAGCTGCACGAGTTCCTCTAGCTGCTTCGCCATGCTATTGATGCTAGTTTCTAAAACAGCCATTTCAGCCGTGCCACGAACTGCCAAGCGAGTATCTAACTTACCCAAACCCATTTGAGCCACAGCCTTAGCAGCATTCAGAATCGGATAAGTCGCCCGCTTAGCCAAAACTGCGGCGATCGCCGCGATCGATAGGGCAGCT
>NZ_JBOFLP010000068.1:0-42926 GCF_051657925.1 Chroococcidiopsis sp. | reverse complement strand
TGCGCCCTACTTCAGTTAATACTGACTCATCGCTGCTACCTTGATAGAGACCGAGGGCATTGTAAGTACTCTGCCCGTGGCGTACTAAGATAACGCGGGTTGCTCGATCTTCCTCATGCTTCGATCGCATAAGTATCTCCTGTTGGCTCGCTATCGATAATGCTTTGCATCTGGTACAAGGTGGCATAATGTCCGCCCAGACGCATGAGTTCGCTATGCGTCCCCTGTTCCAAAATGCTGCCCCCTTCAACGTAGAGGATGATATTTGCGTGTTGCACTGCTCTGAGATTGTGGGAGATTGTAAATGTCGTCTGCCCCTCCGTGAGTTTTTCTAAGGCTGCATTGACAATTTGTTCGCTAGCACTGTCTAAACCCGTAGTTGGTTCGTCCAGAATGACAATCGGTGCTTGACGGATCGCCGCGCGGGCGATCGCAATTCTTTGTCGCTGTCCGCCCGATAGCGTTCCACCCCGTTCGCCCAAAACTGTATCGTAGCCTTGGGGCAGTTGCATGATGAATTCATGAGCATTAGCAAGACGGGCGGCTTGTTCTACTTCTTTGCGAGAAGATCCTAGTTTCCCGTAGGCAATATTTTCTTGTACGCTAACTGCAAACAAAACGCTATCTTGCAAAACTACGCTAATTTGCTGCCGCAGCGAGTTTAGGGTGTATTCGCGTAAATCTTGACTGTCAATTAAAATCCGACCGGAATCAGGGTCATACAGGCGGAGAATTAAACTCAGAAGAGTCGATTTACCACTTCCAGAAGGACCCACCACAGCTACTTGTTGCCCTGGCTGAACGGCAAAGCTAACATTTTTTAATATTTCCTTACCTGTACTGTAGCCAAAAGAGACATTTTCAAACCGGATTGCCCCAAAGAAAGGATGTGCTTTTTTTGCCCCTGGTAAGTCACGCACGTTGAGTTCGTAGTCCAATAACTCCACCACCCTTTCACCAGAAGCCGTCGCTTTAGCAATCTGCCCGACTTGAGTGGAAAGTTTTCGCATTGGTTCAAAAGCATTTTTTAAATAAGTCATAAATACTAATAATTCGCCAGGAGTAAGTCCCTTGTGCAGAACTACATGGGAGCCGCGCCACAAGACTGCGGCGATAATTACTGCCATTAGGACTTGCACCGTTCTTTCTAATGCTGCTGAAAGTTTTAAAGATTCAATCGCCTCATCTAAACTTTTTTGGTTTTGCGCTGCGAAAATGCTATGTAGCATCTCCTGCAAAGAAAGAACTTGTACGACTCTAATCGCCCCAATGGTTTCACCCGTGGTCGCTGCTAAAACACCTTCAGAATCGCGATGTTGTTTGGCAAAACTACGAATACGACCGATTGTTTTACTCGTGAGCAGGGTTAGGAGTGGGAATATTGCTGTTGCGACTAAGGCTAATTCCCAGTTCAGCCAATACATAATTGCCAACATTCCTAGTAAAGAAATAATGTTGGTCAATAAAGGTAGAGCAGTTTTGATCGTCACCAACCGCATTTTTTCAATATCAGCCGTGACGCGAGTAATTAAGTCGCCGCTTTTATGTTGTTGGTGAAAGGAAAGAGAGAGACGCTGCAAGCGATCGAACACTTGACCGCGTACCTCAGATAATATTTCTACAACAGCCAAAGACATACCATAGGTACTCAAATATGCTGCCATGCTACCCAGCCCAGTAATGCCAACTATTGCTAAAGCTGATAAAGTCAGCAGCATAACTGGATTGAGTCCAAAACTATTAGGAATATTAGTAGAGTTGTTATGAGCGGGAATTAGAATATTATCAAAAACATACTTTAGAGGCCAAGGTTCTAGTAATCGTAGACCTGTTTCTATTAATAAAGCGAAAAAAGCACCAACAATTGTGAATCTTTGCTTACGGATATAGGGAGAGAACTTTCTCAGAATCCGTACAAGACCTGGTATTACTCCTCTTAAATCTTTTTCTTTGGGGCGCTGACCCATTTAGTAGTTCTCCTTGAAGTAATGGTATATGGTGCGTGCGAAGAAAGCCATCGGTAGGTTAAATCAGCCAAAAACAATCAAACAAAACTCAAGGTTGCAATCTGAGGGTTGAGAAAACCTTCTAGGAAATTAGCTGTATTTTCAGCTCCTTTAAGATCGAATGCTTGCGAATTATGAAATCGTTGATTAGTTAAGCAATTGATAATTTTATTAGACAAACTTAGGGGCGATAAGGCTAGAGGATGAATACTGTTAACAATCTCCAATTGTTCTAATTTTTGCGTTCTGTGTAACTGTTCTTTATCCACATGCTCGTGACCAATAGGAATTATAATTGCACGGACTCCCGTACTCAGAATATTCATTGTGGTATTGTACCCGCCAAGACTAACGGAAATATCTGCCGTCCGCATGTATTCAAGCAGTTGTGGGGTATAAGTTTCAATTTGAATATTGTCGCGATCGCTAGCCAATTTTCTGAGGTATGTCACCTTCTCTGCTGGCATAAACGATCCAGTAAATATCTTAATAACGTGAGGTAGTTTTTGGCTCAATATCGCACTCGATTCAACCAGTGTTTCTAGCACTTCATAACCGATTCTACCGCCACCTATACTTGCTACAATTTTGACGGTATCTACACCAACTTCATTCCACAATTCTTCAAGAGGTGTAAAGGTAATTTTTGGTAGTTGTGTTACAAATCCTGTGTGGACAATTTTAGCCTTAATTTCTTTATGTCTAGCAAAACTATCCGAAAAAGTTTGAAAGCGAGAATCGGCATGAAACAGGAGCAAATCGAAATATCGATTCATGAGATCGCAAATTGTTTTCTCTTCTTCAGGAGCGCTTTCTTTTCCGATAACGTCACGCAAGCTAGAAACAATTTTGGTTGTAGGACTTGTCGCTTTTAGATATTCGACTAAAGGAATTAGCTCGAAGAGTAGCTTGTGTCTACCAAAAGGAAAAAATTCTGTAATTAAACAGTCAGGTTTGATGCGATCGCACTCTGCTATTAAGATCTTTTTCCTAGCTTCTTTCACTTCTTCAACAGTAAATGGACTATCCCCAACTGTAAATTTCCCCTCTTCTAGCCACAGTGCAGGTAATCGAATAACTTCTACTTGTGTTGGTAGCTCAAAACCTGGAATTTGAGGACCACCAACAATAAAGTAAACTTGAAAATATTTTGCTAAGCTTTGCACAATTTCTGAGCTACGAACTAAATGTCCCATACCACTCAGATATTGACAGTAAAACATAATTTTTTTCATAGCTAGCTCAGAATTCCTACAATAAAAACTATCTAAACTGCTGAGCGATCGATCGCTAAAGCGGGTAAAGAAGTATATTTTTGATAAATTTGGTTCAGTTGATGTTCGCAGACTTTTTGCGACATGAGTTGAAGGAAATAATCTTTCACTCGAACTAACCCATTCATGTCTAAGTTAAAGTCTGGCTTTTGTTGTCCTTCTAACTGACTTAGAAGTAGATTCATTAAAGTTGTGGAACTAAAATCTTCCTTACCAGGTATGAGCGTCTTAATTAACCCTAAGCTCGCCATCCTCTCAGCTCTAATTGATTGTTCTTGAGACGGCTTACTACGCGGAATAATGACAGATGGTTTTCTTGCTGATAAAATCTCACAAACAGTATTGTATCCAGCCATAGACACCACAATATCTGCGGCATTTATATAGCTCATTAAATCATTTGTAAATTCTCCAACTCGAACTTGAGAGTTATTTTCTGCTGCTCGTTCAACGAGTTGCTTTTGCTTTTTAGGCATTTCAGGACCGCAAATTATCAAACTTTTAATGCGATACTTTGCTGGTAATAGTGCTAAGGCTGACAAATAAGTATCTACTAACTCATAGCCATCCTCTCCACCTCCAGGGGTCACTAGAATTAAGCGTTCTCGCTGCGAAACTTGTAATTCTTGTCGAATGCGAGTTCGACTCTTTTGTCCCGGTTGACGGTGCAGATAGCCACAGTAGCGTACTTTTTCAGCAATAGTAGGTGGAAATCTGTATTCTCGTACCGTGTCAAAAACTGCTGGCGTTCCAACTATTTGTATTTGATGGTAAAACTTTTCAATCGCTGTATAAAAATCGTTCTTTTGCCAATCCGCGATCGTTTTTTCTGGACAGTCAAGAATATCTCGTAATAACAGTACTAGTTTAGTCTCTGGTAATGTTGTTTTTAGATAATTGAGCGTACCTCGTAACTCATTTTTTAGTCCATAGGGTTTCTTATCTACCAAAAAGATATCTGGTTGAAAAATAATTGCCGCTGACAAGATCAGTTCCGAACGCAGCTTAACCGTATCTTCCACACCCATTCCTAAATATTTGACAGCGATTTCGCCAGTTTCACCGCGATTGAGACAAGGTAACTTAATATAATCAAGTCCTTTTGGTAATCGAAAGCCCTGAAGCATGGGCGAACCAGAAAGTAATAAAATTGAAAGGTCAGGAATTTCGCTTAATAGGTGTTCGCAGATTGCTAACATTCTGCGAATATTGCCAAGTCCAAATGCGTCGTGGGAATAAACCAGCAGTCGCATGACTGATATCCTTTTTGTGTGGTTGGTTGTGAAAAATTGACCGGCGATCGCAGTTCTTCACTAACGATTTGTTTTCCATCTACATATATCTTTGCAGTCAGTGATGAATTGACAATGAATGTTTAATGAGAGATTTCTCATGAGAAATCTCTCATTTTCGCCATAATTTTCTCTTTCACTTCAACTCATTCGTTCGCATACTTAAACTTAGAGAGGTGACTGCATCTCTACAAAGTCATTAAGAAAACATCTCAGTAGGGTACGTTAGCCTTTGGCATAACGCACCCTACTACCATTTTTTCAAAACTACGCTTGGAGGCGATCCCCCCCAACCCCTCTTGATAAGGGGGGCTAGGAGGGATCTCATGTAGTACAAGGGGCGCACAGATGTGCGCCCCTACAAATGCTAAAAATGTTATTTGAGCATCGTTGGTTTGCAAGCGATTTCCAACTGTGCCTGTATACATCCTAATAAGTCTTTGAAGAGGAAAGGCTTAGTAATGTAATCATTTGCACCAGCTTGCAAAGCAGCTGCCTTACATTGATTATCGTCGCGAGCAGTCATAATGACAATTGGTAGCACTTCTCCCTTGCTACGTAGTTCTTGCATGACCTGCCAACCATCTTTAATTGGTAAACCAAGGTCGAGTAACAATAGATCGGGTTGACTAGTTCGAGCCAATTCAATCGCCTGTTCTCCATCAGTCGCTACAAGAGTATTGAAACCACTTTTGCCAAGTCCTTTCTCAACAAAAGCAGCTAGACGAGCTTCGTCTTCCACAATCAAAATTTGGCTCATAACCTTGTGGTGTACCTATTTCAAGGTGGTCAATGAATCAAGTAAATGCTGAAGAGAACGATTTCGCTAATTTTGCATGGAAATCCTTGCAAATCTTAGCTAGCGATCGCCCTACTGCTACAACTTAACATTCCTCATGATTGTAGGATGATGGAAATAGCTACACAGATAATAACAGACTAAAAATAAACGTCATAAAAGATAAATCTTTTATTTATAAATATTTTATTTATCCGTCTTCTGTTTTCTTAATCCTATCTTCTAGAAACAGTAATAGAACAACCCAGCGAACTCTTAATCATTTCAGCAATTATTCTCTTACCGATTACTTTGGCAGCTCAAGATGAGATTGTGATGAAATTGAAATGAGAAACTTTTCATCTCTGAACTTGCCGATCGCCTTTCTACTTTGATTTAATCGTCAACCAACTCGTTCGACATGACTTTTTTCTCTGGCGATCGCATCAAGGGTATGACAATCGTGAATCTAGCGCCAGCAGCAACATCGCTTTTGAGTAAAACCCGTCCACCGTGAGCTTCTACAATTGCTTGGACGATTGATAATCCCAATCCAGCACCTTCAGAGCGGCGGCGACTGTTAGCAGCACGAGCAAAGCGTTCAAATATCCTTTTTTGATCTACAAGTGCGATCCCTTCTCCCGTGTCACGTACCCAAAAACTAATTCTACTTTTACTAATTGCCGAGCCAATACCAATTATGTCATTCTCTTTTGTGTGTTGGATAGCGTTTTGGATCAAGTTCATCACTGCCTGAGTTAAACGCTGACGATCGGCGATCGTTTGACCTTGAGCTGTACTATCGAATTGCCAGTTACGCTGGGCTAGTGCTTGTGCTTTAGCAAATAATTCCTCTGTAAAAGATTGAAGCTCGACAGTTTCCCAGCGTAAAAAGTCTGGGCGTTCCGCTTTTGCTAGTAAAATCATGTCACTGACAAATCGGCTCATGCGATCTAGCTCATCTAACACTAGCGCTAGAGTTTCCCGTATTTCCTCGGGGTTGTCGCCCATCAATTCTAAATGTCCGCGCACGATCGCGATTGGCGTTCGCAGTTCGTGTCCCGCATCGTTGATAAACTCTTGCTGGCTAGTAAAAGCGGCTTGCAATCTATCCATCATTTCATTAAAGGTAGTTGCTAGCTCCGCCAGTTCGCCCTTTCCTTCCACGGAAATGCGTTGATTGAGATCGGATTCGCTAATCTGATGAGTTGTTTGGAGTAGGAGGCGCAGAGGAGCCAAAACCCCCCGAGAAGCAACCCAAGCTATTAGCAAAGCCAGAAATAGTACTACAGCACTGACTTGAACGATTGCTAATACGGCTTCTACAACTTCAGCTCGTTCGCCAGCGGTAGTATGAGCAACCACAAATACACCCGCAATTTTGCCGTCAATCCAAACAGGTTTAGCTGTGTAAAGAACGCTATTAATATTTGGTTCTGTGGGAAATTCCTTTTCACCTTGCTCTGGTTGAGTCAGTTTTCCCCAGAATTGAATTAACTTAGAATCGGGAGCGAGTACTTTGGGTCTAGCTCTCGGACTAGATTTACGAAATTCTCCATCCACGATCGCAATCAAAAAAGTATCATCTTCCGATAGCTGGCGACCGAGAAAAGCATCGAAAAATTCTTCCAACTCATCCTCTGTCGCTGGAGGTCTTGTCAAACGTATATCTGCTTGTTTGAGCAAATTGACAGCAGCCGTCACTTCTTCATTTTCGCGATCGCCTGCTTCGGTTTCTGGAGCAATTAATTGAGTAAATATTTCCATCTTCTCCGTCAGTTCCCGATTGACACGCTGGTTGACGCGCTCGTAAAGCACCTGGCGAAACGCAGGGATGGAAACCACAAAAATGAAACCGATTGTCAGCAGATACCAGAAGAAAATACGGGTACGTGCTGCCCAAAAGAACCCTCTGGCAGGCGAGAAATTTGATTTAACCTTAGGAGAGGCTCTACTCTCGCTCCGTTTTTCTTGCATCAATCGAAATTTATGATAGTTCTAGAAAAAATTAATAGTTCTTAATATCTGCCATTGATTTACATAATAACTGCTAAACAGGTCTTTTTTGTCAGGGTACTACCTAAGAAGATTAAATATCCTTCCATAAGGGGCTTGACAAATTTATCAACAAGAAAGATTATTCCAGAATCTCTTAGGAGCAAGCTAACAAGACTCACTACAGTCAAAACAGGCACTTGTAAAGAATTAATGCGTCTACGAAAGAGATGAGTCAAACCCGATCTGTGAGTGGCGATCGCTCCTCTATGATGAGAACTGGTCTGACTTTAACCCCAAACCGAACGGTTCAACTACCATTTTTACTTCGGTTTAGCTTGTCACTGGTAGCAAAAATACTTAGTGCGATCGATCGCCTGAAATCTCGTCCACAATGCTAGCGAAGGATATTAAAACATGCACGTATTAGTGACTGGAGTTGCCGGATTTATCGGTTATCATTTAGCACAACGGTTGCTTCAAGAGGGGATAGGAGTCTATGGCATAGACAACCTCAACAGCTACTACGATGTCAAACTCAAGCACGACCGCTTAGCGCAACTTCAGCCACATCCGGGGTTTGCATTTCAAAAATTGGACTTAGCAGAACGCGATCGCCTTTTAGAATTGTTTCAATACAATAAATTCGATTATGTCGTCAATTTAGCGGCCCAAGCAGGGGTTCGTTATTCCCTACAAAATCCCTTTGCCTACTCTGATAGTAATCTTTCCGGGTTTGTTAACCTGCTGGAAGGCTGTCGTCACAGTCAGGTCAAACACTTAGTCTTTGCGTCTTCCAGTTCTGTTTACGGTGCAAATACCAAAATACCTTTCTCAGTTAGCGATCGCGTCGATCGCCCTGTGTCCCTCTACGCTGCTACCAAAAAAGCCAACGAACTAATCGCCCACGTCTACAGCCATCTCTACAATTTACCTACTACCGGATTGCGTTTTTTTACGGTTTACGGTCCTTGGGGAAGACCGGATATGGCTTATTTTAAATTTGTCCAGGCGATTGAAGCAGGCAAACCAATTGAAGTCTACAACTATGGCAAGATGAAACGCGACTTCACCTATATTGATGATGTCGTAGAAGGCGTAGTGCGAGTTATGCAGCGTCCACCTCAACTGTATTCTCAACCCAACGGCAGTAGTGCAATACCTGAAAACCAAGCTCCATATAAAATTTACAACATTGGTAATAACAGTCCGGTAGAACTGAATGAGTTTATTCAGACAATTGAGAGCGCTTTGGGAAAATCAGCTCGCACGCAAATGTTACCGATGCAACCCGGTGACGTTCCTTGCACTTACGCGGATGTAGACGATTTAATTCACGATGTTGGATTCAAACCTACTACGCCTTTATCAGAAGGGATTCAACGCTTTGTTGACTGGTATAAACTTTACTACAAAGAGCAGGGAGCAGGGAGCAGGGAGCAGGGAGCAGTGTAGAGACGTTACATGTAACGCCTGTACAAAGTTATCAGTGACCGTAGGGGTGGGTTTGGCGAATAGATTGACAGCCTGAGCAATACATCTTCGCTCGAAATTCGCCCTTCTCAGGTATCAGTTATTAGCGATCGCCAGATCGCCGATTGAAACAATTTGTAATTATTAAAAATAGTTTTGAAACTCTCTATTGTCTTTCATACTATTACTTTCATTTCTTCATTCTGAGATCAGAGATTTATTTCATAGAAACCTTTCTGAAGGAGTAGTTTTCAACAAATTTATAGAGATTATTCTATAAGTATTATTATCTAAGCTATGGCTGTACTCGTTCGTGAATGTTGTTTTTCTCAAGTTATATGTACAATAAGAACGGTAAACCTCCTATTAAGAAACAATAAGCATTAATACCTGACTCACGAAGCAGAAAAGATGCAGTTGTAATTATCAATCTATTCCTATAGTAATAGTTAGCTTGATGCATATCTGACTCTCGCTCAGTTGCCGCGATCGCCAACATCTAAAAAGGCAAGAAGAATCACGAGCAATCAGTTTAGCAGCTTTTAAAAGTCTTGCTAAAATAAAAAAATATAGAGTGGCAGTAATATGTAGAATTATTGCCAATATAAAATAAATAGACAAATTAGCTAATATATAGAACCTTAGAGTTCGACTAGAGCAAAGTCGGGTTTTTCAGGAATCCAAAGCAAAAGTAAAGCAAAAAGCATAAGGTTGTTAATTATACCATAAATTAACTAACCGCTAGCAATCTATTTAACATTTCATTTCTAAAATCAAGGTCGATTTGGAGTTTCTCTATGAATCAACACAGTTCCCGAAGGAAGTTGATCCGCTTAAGAGAGCTAATAATTACCACTATAGTAGGCTCCTTGCCTAAGCTCGCTATGGGTACGGCTGCACGCCGAAAATTCTACCCGCTAATCTTGCGGCACATGGGTAAAAAAGTCTTTATCCAAGAGGGAGTAGAGTTTCTCAGTGCTGAAAAGATCGAGCTTGGCGACGAGGTTTATTTATTTGGCAACGTCAAGCTGAACGCTTGGAATGATAATTGTCAAATTTTGCTGGGCGATCGCGTTGCTATAGATCGAGGCGTTGATATTAGTTGTGCCGGAGATAACTGCACGATTGAAATTGGTGATGGCACGTTCGTCGGTCCCTACTCCTGTATTGCTGGTCCAGGGAATGTCAGAATTGGCAAGGACTGCATGGTTGCTGCTCACAGTGGCATAGTGGCTAACAATCATATTTTTGCAGACCCCTTACAGAGGATTCGCGATCAAGGAGTGACGAAAAAGGGAATTGAAATTGGCGACGATTGCTGGTTAGGTTATGGCGTGAAAGTTTTAGATGGGGTCACGATCGGCAAGGGTAGCGTCATCGGTGCTGGCGCGGTTGTCACTAAAGATCTTCCCCCTTACTCCGTTGCCGTTGGCGTACCAGCCAAAGCAATTGACAGTCGCCTGCAAGTCAAAGAAGAAGTGACTCACCAACACGAATACAACCAGATCGCTCAAGGCGATCGAGTTTCAGCAAATCCATCCCGCGATCGCGCTGCGAGCAAAAACGAACTTGCCCATAGACCACTAGAAAATTTACTCCAAGCAACCTTGGAATGTATTCGCCACATCCTAGAAGTTGATACTGTCGCAGTCTTATTACAAACAGAAAACGGAGAACAACTAGCAGTTCATGCCACTTTGGGCTTGGAAGAAGAAATCGAAACTGGAGTCAGAATTCCCATCGGACAGGGGTTTGCAGGTAAAATTGCAGCTCATCCAGAGTTAACAATTGTTGACGACCTATCGACAATAGAAGTTTACAGCCCCGTACTGCGACAAAAGGGACTGCATTCTATGCTAGGCGTTCCTTTATTTGCTAGCAATCGAGTTGTTGGTGTATTTCATATTGGCAGCTTGCACCCGCGCCACTTCACCAACAAAGAAGCACAAACAGTACGCTACGTTGCCGATCGCATTGGAGAAGCGATTGAACCAGTCTTTCGTCTGTGGCAGATGCCTGATTATGTGAGTGGGTGATTGAAGAAAGGGAGCAGGGAGCAGGGAACAGGGAGCAGAGGAAGAGAGCTGGGGGAGCTGGAGAGGCTGGGGAAGGCTGGGGGAGAAAAAACAACTGTCTTCACGCAGTGTAGCGGAGCGCGTCAACTGTCAACCAATTACCAATTACTACTCTTCACCAGATCCGTAGCGCCAAGCGTCAATCCAGCGGTGGTATTGGTACTGTTGTGGTGCGGGTAGGTTTTTTAGCCAAGGTTGGATAATGGGACTGAATTTAGATAAGACTGAATAGATTCCGAGGTTAGTGTAATGGATCGTCCAATCTATTAAAGCCCCTAAGCCAACGTGAGGGATAATTTGGGCGATTAACAAAGGATGCGCGATCGCAGTTTTGAACAAAGTTTGTGTCAGGGGTAAAAACTGTACTACATCTTGTAGAAACGGTTTGAGGACGCGATCGCCCAACTGTTGCATGGTGAGAAATACAACTGCTAGCAACCGATTAATGCGATCGGGCGGAATATTTCCCCCAATATCTGCCCTCATCGCTTTTTGAAACAACCACGTAACGCTGAGATTTGGTTGATAAGGGGCTAGTAATGACAGTGACGATGCAGATAACTGCTCGCTAGAAAGTGCTGCATGAATGCCAAGCGTTAGACGTTCTAAATGGCGTACCATCGCTCCAAACCCCCCAAAGCTTAGCGGTGATTGATTACCACTACTATCTCCTACTGGTAGAATCCGACTCCAAGGAGTGTGTAAAGGACTTTGGCGATAGGCAGGAAAAAAGCCAAATAAGGCTCGTTGAAAATGCAGTTTATCTAAATCTACAGCCTGATACTGTGGCAGCAATCGCAAATATTCTTCAAATAACGCTTCTAAACCCAAATGTTCTGGACTAGCATCCATGTAGGTAAATAAATACGTCGTCCTACCATCTCTAGCAGGAAAAGCCTCCCAAAAATACTGACAGCGATTTTGAATCGGCGTGAAAGTGGCAATCAAATCGCCAGTTTGATTCTGGGGAAACCCTTGAGCGCAACTACCAACAACCAAACAAATACTATCGGGTTTTTGTCCCTGACGTGCTTGTTTTGTCATCGGGGACAAATGCCCCATTGCATCAATGAGGAGGCGCGTGGTGAGGAGTGAGGAGTGAGGAGTGAGGAGTGAGGAGTGAGAGACATTCTCTTGCTTGTCCCCCTTGTCCCTCGCTGCTCCCTGCTCCACAAGCACGCCATTGGGATGAACGATCGCACTTACAAAGGGAGTATTTTCTAATAACACGCCACCTGCTGCTAGAAATTTTTGCTTTAAGGTTTCTAGCAAGTAAATTGGATCTATACCAAGATTGAGTACGTCTTGAATCCAAATTTCACCGCCGTTGTGAAAGCTGACGCGGGCGGGGTTATACTCAGTAGCGATCGCTTGTTCTAATTCCGCTTCAGTTAATAAATTCAGCCGCAAAAAAACCGCCAATTCTTGGCGAGAAATATTCCACTCTTGCTGTCTACCTCGTAAAATTCCGCGTTCGAGCAAAGCGACTCGCCATCCCCGCTGTACCAAAGCGCTGCCAATTAAAATTCCCAGCGTACCACCACAGATCGCGACATCCCAGTCAACGGTGTCTAAAAGAGTTTCGCTTTGAGTCACGACTGTCGGTACTGCTGTCATCTCCGTTCTCAACGTCGCGAGCAAGCGATCTGCTTGTCGCAAGCCACTCAGAACATCGCCTGGTAATTGAGTCAGAATATCTTCTGTTAAACTCATGACTCATTTCTCACTACTCTCTTCTAACTTAGCGCGATCGAATATACCCAATCTTGATATTTTGGTTCTCTACCTTCAGTAATTGCAATCAGTTTTTCTTGCAGTTTTTGCGTAATCTTATTTTGTGGCGATAATTGATAATTTTCTAGTCTTTTTACTGGAACAATTTTAGCTGCTGTACCGCATAAGAACACTTCATCGGCAATCAAAAGTTCAGTTCGATCGACTGGTCTTTCTATTGTTTCAATTCCCAAATCTCGGGCAATTTCAATGACGCTATCCCTAGTAATTCCTTCTAAAATATCTTGATCGAAACCTGGGGTAATCAGTCTTTCGTTTCTGACAATGAATATATTCATCCCCGAAGCTTCGCTGACTTTACCTTGAGAATTCAGTAGAATTGCCTCATCAAAACCCGATTCAACTGCTTCTGTTTTTGCTAAAGCAGAAGTGATGTAAGCAGCGCTAATTTTACCCCGTAGTGGCATACTGCGATCTTCTTGTCGATACCAAGAGCTGATGCGACAGCTAACACCTTCAGCAGATAAATAGTCTTGTAACTCTAATCCGTAAACAAAAAAATCTTTTTCGATCGAATGTAATCGCGGTGCAATTCCTAAGCCAGAAGTGTAAACAAAAGGACGAATGTAGAAAGATGCTGTGGGCTGATTGCGTTTGACAAATTCAACGATGACGCTTTGAATTTTGTCCGCTGGTAAATCGTAATGGAGAAATCTAGCACTATTACTCAATCTCTGGCAATGGCGATCGAGCCGAAACAGCAAAATTTGCTGGGAATCCTGCGGGTGGGGAATTCCGCGTAAACCACCTAAGGCTCCCGTTCCGTAGTGTAAGGCATGGGTGGCAATGGAGATCTTAGCCTCGCCAAACGGAACAAACTGATTTTGAAAGTAGGCGATCGGTAGGAAGCTTTGCACGGGCAAACTTAAACAGAGGTGAGATATTCCACTATAGACGATTTTACAGCTCTAATCCCAGTACGATTTGAACTAAATTCAAATAGAACGGATGAATTTGGAAAACCTAATATACTATCATTAAGCATAGTAAAATCAAAAGTACTAAGTTTACAGTCAGCAAGTCGAATTAGGTTTGTTGGAGCTTTAGCTAATTGAGTTGGCGATCGCGATCGCTCTCTACAACTCAAGCTTAAAGCGAGTATAAATAAAAATTAAGATTCAGTTCTGCCTGTGGAAAACTTCGGGTTTTCTGTGGAAAACCCGGGGACAATTTGTGGAAAACTATTGATTTTACGTGGAAAATTTATAGTAAGTATAAATACCCTGTGGAAAACTTAAGGCTTTTTTCCACAAGTTTTCCACAAGTTTTAATCTCTAGGATCGCCACAGAAACAGCAAGAGCCATTTTTTTTCACAGTTTCCACAGCACCTACTACTACTAATAAAAAAAATATATCTTTAAGTCGGATCTATTCGCAGAGAAGTTTATTGGTTCATTTTTACAACAACCTTGACAAGAGTGATACTATGTCTATTCTGGAGCAAATCTGTCCTAGCCCAGTGCCATCTGTTAGCCGTCCATGAAACTCGTCTGTACTCAAAACGACCTTAGTACAAACCTTTCTCTTGTCAGTCGCGCCGTCCCCTCGCGTCCGACTCATCCGGTTTTGGCTAACGTATTGCTGCAAGCCGACGCAGATACGCAGCAGGTAAGCTTGACAGCTTTCGATCTCGAACTGGGAATTCGCACCACGTTTGCTGCTACAGTGACGGTAAGCGGCGCGATGACTTTGCCTGCTAAGTTGTTAAATGACATTGTGGCAAGGCTTCCAGAAGGAGAAATTACGCTGGAAGAAGAGGAAGGAGAAGTCCCATTTATTGCTGCGATCGCCTCTCAGCATGGACGCTACCAAATTCGCGGTATGGGGGTGGAAGAATTTCCTGAATTACCCGTGTTAGAAAAGGGTGAATTCGTGCATTTGCAAGCAGAGGCTTTGATGGAGGGTTTAAAAGGCTCGTTATTTGCAACAAGTGCTGACGAAAGCAAGCAAATTTTGAAAGGATTGCATTTGACAGTCCAGCAGGACACGCTAGAATTTGCAGCAACAGACGGTCATCGCTTGGCAGTCGTGCAAACTGCAAATGATACTTCAGATAGCGAAGAGTTCAGACAGCTTGAAGTCACCGTACCTGCTAAAGCGTTTCGAGAATTGGAACGGATGCTGGGTAAGCTACAAGCCAGCGAACCAATTGCCTTAAATTGCGATCGCGGTCAAATCGTGTTTGAATGGTCGGAGCAACGGTTGACGTGTCGTACCCTAGAAGGTCAGTATCCTGCTTATCGTCAGTTAATTCCGCGTCAATTCGAGCGCCAAATTGCGATCGATCGGAAACAATTACTGAGTGCATTAGAACGAATTGCGATTATTGCCGACCAGAAAAATAATATTGTCAAGTTTCATATTGATACCGACAAACAAGAATTAGCCTTATCAGTTGACGCGCAAGATGTAGGTAGCGGGAAAGAATTTCTACCTGCTGAAATTTCTGGTGGGGGCAATCTCGATATCGCTTTTAATATTGCTTATTTGATGGATGGAGTCAAAGCATTACCTTCAGGGGAAATCGAAATGCATCTCAATACGGCAGTTACTCCAGTGGTTTTGACTCCCATTGGTGGGTTGCAGATGACTTATTTGATTATGCCCGTACAGATCAGGAATTAGTAGGGTACGTTATTCACGCACCCTACCAAATTAAACCTTAGCAATATCGGCAAAGCGAATTTTGAGATAATCCTCGTCCATCTTTGCTCCAGATGGTTGTAATGCAGCTAAAGCTTGCGGTAAAACTAAATTACGGCGATGGTTGCCGATGGTAATGTTTAATTCATCTCCTGTTTTACTCAACTGAATTTTATCTTTGGGAATGCCAGGTAAATACAGTTCTAGACTATATTGATTGTGTTCTTGTACGACTTTGAGCGTAGTTTCTTTGTAATAAACTTGGGCAGGATCTTCTTCTTGATATAATGTTTCTTTCAATCTTTCTAAAGCTGCTAAACCACACATTTCTTCAGAATAAAGTGGCACTTCTTTCACGGGTAAAGGACGAAAGTTTTCGTGAATTTCCTGACGATATTGCTGTTGATTTTCTTTCCACTTTTGGAAGAAAGGATCGGTTACTTGTTCGGGAATGATCCGGTTGGCAACGACTAAATCTGTAGAAACATTATATAAACTGAGATAGGCATGAGCGCGAAGAGACTCTTTAATCACCATTTTTTCAGGATTAGTGATTAGGCGCACGGAAGTTTTCGTGTTGTCAGTTAAAACTTTTTCCAATGCCTCAATTTGCTCGTAAAATTCATAGGGAGCGTCCATCACTTCTTTATCTGGAAGCGAAAAACCTGCAATAGGTTTAAATAAAGGCTCTACCAAAGGTCTAAGCGCTACCGACATTTTTTGCAGTGGCTTGTAAAAGCGACGCATATACCATCCACTGACTTCAGGTAAGCTAAGCAACCTTAAAGCCGTACCCGTAGGCGCAGAATCGATAATTAAGACATCGTATTCGCCTTCGTCGTAGTGACGCTTCATCCGCACTAGACCGAAAATTTCATCCATGCCTGGTAGAATAGCTAATTCTTCAGCTTGGACTCCATCTAATCCCCGTGCTTGCAAGACTTGGGTGATATAGCGTTTAACTGCACCCCAGTTTCCTTCTAATTCCAGCAGCGCGTCTAATTCTGCACCCCAGAGATTTTGGCGCACCAAGCGAGGTTCGTGTCCTAATTCTAAGTCAAAGCTATCTGCTAGGGAGTGTGCGGGGTCAGTGCTGAGAACCAGCGTGCGATAGCCGAGTTCGGCGCAGCGCAGTCCAGTAGCCGCCGCCACAGAGGTTTTCCCAACTCCTCCTTTACCAGTCATGAGGATTAGACGCATGAATATTGTCCTATCTGAGAAATGTTCATATTTGTTTATAATCTATCAGCTATTGAATTATCGGTGTGGAGTTAGGTTCAATGGTAATGGGTAATGGGTAATGGGTCATTAGTCATTGGTCATTTGTAAGGAGTCGGGAGTCAGAATTTTCAATTTCTTTCTCCCCCACACTTCCCACACTTCCCACACTCCCCCCTCTCCCTTGTCCCCCTTGTCCCTTGTCCCCAATCCCTACAATGCAGACAAATCTCTGGACTAATGCTGACCACGTTTTGTGGTATCTCGCCAAGGCAGATAAAATTCCCCATCGGACTGAGGGAGAAGGCGTGTTGTTGGAACAAGTGCCAAAAACTGTAGAGCGAATTCTCGATTTAGGGACGGGGGATGGTCGTTTACTAGGTTTGTTAAAAATCGATCGTCCGCAAGTTCAAAGTGTGGCGATCGATTTTTCTCCTACAATGCTAGAAGCAGTGCGTCAGCGTTTTGCTGGAGATAAAACAGTAGAAATCATAGCTCACAATTTAGATGAACCTTTACCAGCTTTAGGTCAATTTGATGCTGTTGTTTCTAGCTTTGCAATTCATCATTTAACGCACGATCGCAAACGTTCTCTGTATGAGGAAATTTTTTCTCTCTTAGTACCAGGTGGAATTTTTTGCAACTTAGAACATGTTGCTTCTCCAACTCAAAATTTACACGATCGCTTTCGTCAAGCACTGGGAATTGCAGATGAGCCAGACGATCCATCAAACATATTATTAGATGTTGAAACTCAACTCAAATGGTTGCGAGAAATTGGTTTCACAGATGTTGATTGTTATTGGAAATGGTTAGAATTGGCTTTATTAGTAGGGTGCGTTAAATAACGCACCCTACGATAAGGCGCGATCGCCAACTGCTGCGCAGAAAGATAGAATGAGCGAGAGGAACAAGTCAGGGAATCTTAAGTGATGGAAACAAAACAGCTAGGGAATACTGATGTCACCATCAGCGCCATTGGTTTAGGTGGAATGCCAATGTCATTGAGCAGCAGACCACCGGAAGCACAAGCAATTGAGACTATTCATCGCGCTCTCGATTTAGGTGTATTTTTAATTGATACGGCTGACTCATATTGCAAAGATGAGTCAGATAAACACCATAACGAGCGTTTAATTCATAAAGCATTGCAACAATATCAGGGTGATGCGAGTAACGTAGTTGTTGCTACCAAAGGCGGTTTAATGCGTCCTGGTGGAAGTTGGACGCGCAATGGTAATCCAGACCACTTACGGGAGACGATTCAGATTAGTTTTGACGCTTTTGGAGGAGAAAAACCGATCGATCTTTGGCAGTATCACGCCCCAGATCCAAACTATACAATTGAGGAATCTCTCACACCTGCTAAAGAAGCCGTTGCAGCAGGAACGATCCGGTTTGTTGGTGTTTCTAATTTTTCAGTAGAACAGATTAAACGCGCCCGCGACGTAGTTGATATCGTCTCCGTTCAAAACCAATATAATCCCTGGCAGCGACAACCAGAGACAGATGGAGTATTAGAATATTGCGAACGTGAAGGTTTGACTTTCTTGCCGTGGAGTCCTTTAGGGGGTAGCCGTCGCGTTGCTAGCTTACCAGACATTCCCGCGATCGCGCAATTAGCGAAAGCAAAAGGTGTCTCTGTCTACGCGATCGTCTTAGCATGGCTGCGGGCAAAATCTCCTTGTATCGTGCCTATACCTGGTGCAAGTAAAGCTAGTAGTATTGAGAACTCGGTCAAATCTGCCCAAATTCAACTATCTTCAGAGGAAGTAGGGCAGATCGATAATGCTACAAGTTAGTGCCAAAGGAGACGTTCCGTAGAACGTCTCTACATTAGCTACACGTCGTAAATTAGACATTCAATTGCTTCTGGATGCTCTATACAGTAGAGATCGAGACTATTTCTTTGTTGAGCAGCTTCACGATGGCTTCTTTCTGCTTGTAATTCTTCCACAATGTCCCACGCTACCGCGCATTCGCTAGAACTGTCACCTGAAGTTTGGCACGCAGCACGCGCTTCTTCTAAAGCTTGCACGATCGCTTTTTCTAAAGAACTACTAATTTCGTTTCCCGCGATCGCAGTAGCCATTTTAGTAACTTGGGAGGGACGATCTGTTGCCTGAGTCATAAAAATCTCCTGTTTAGCTTTTCAGCCTTGATTCCGCTGTGCTTGTCTTTCTCGCTCCCTCAAAGTTGGTAACTCTGAGTATTTCCTTTTCTAATTTAGGCATGAGAAGACCAGCTGCCAGTGAGTAAAACCGTAATTTTAAGCATCGGTTTTTACTGCCTATATCTTAGACCGATTTTTCTAGATGTTTTGGTTTTGCTTATAATTTTTTAGTTTAGTTTTTCGTACATTAATCTTAGACTTCTAATATTTTAAATATTTAATCAAATATTCTTATAACTTAAAAAAATGTTTACAACTTTTGTTAAATTATAGTGTTTGCCTTAGAAGATGCTTAAAATTAATAGAACTGTCAGCGTACTTATTTTGTAGCTAGCATAACACTAATGTAAATCAATCGTTTGAAATACATTCGTAGGGGCGCACAGCTGTGCGCCCCTACAGATCTTATGTACCCCATCCAATTGAGAATAGCTATATCTAATTTTCTAAAGATAGAATAATCTAAAGTAGATACGCAAACAGTAACTACATAATAAAAAGCATACTTCATAATATCAAGCCGCTCAGAATACGATCGCATTCTAAGCGGCTGAATGATTAACATATAGTTAGATATAAAAGCCAACTCTAAACGTGAACTACCTCAGACCGTTCTGATGGAGGGTTTCGCCTCCCCTTGGTAGTAACGAAGTGGAGGAAGCGATAAAAACTCCACACCGTTTAGAACTGATATTTACACTGTCCATTTGCCTGACATCGCTCTCCTTCAGCTAATGGCTCTGGGTCACAACGGCGTAACCCCCATCCAGTGCATTCTTTTATTATCTACAGTTATTAGAATAGCGATTCCAGAAACAATAACGATCGCACCACAGTAAGAGTTTCTACTCATCTACAAGTTGGACTCTTTACATTTTTTTCTACCTAGAAGTAGATAGATATGCCTAGCTATTAGTCAATAGTTATGTATTTTCAGCCGACCAATTACAACATAATCAATCCTTGTCTTGCTCCTAAAGTCACGGCTTCTGTACGGCTGCTGGCGTTGAGTTTGCTAAAGATGGAGGAAACGTGAAACTTAACCGTATGCTCCGAGATACCTAAATGCTTGGCGATCGCTTTGTTGCCTAAGCCTTCAGCTAGCATTCCCAAAACTTCAATTTCGCGGGAAGTTAGTGCTTGTAGTGGTGGTGTTGCTTCTACAACTCGTTCGCTAATTGGTAAAAGAGTGAGGAGAATATCGATCGCATCGGCGTGCAATACAACTAATCCAGTTGCTACAGCTTCTACGGCTTGTAAAATCTCTTCTGCCGATGCCGATCGCGGTAAGATGGCTTTGACACCAGAACGAAGCAGTTCGGGTAGGCGATCGCGATCCTCGGTGTCGGTGAGAATGGCGATTGGTAATTCTCCTACTCCTGCTAAAGCAACTAATTTTTCACTGACAGACTCCCCTTCTGGTAGACTCAGCTCGATCAGAACTACATCAGGGTTATGAGTTGCGATCGCCGTAGCTAAGGTCGCTGAATCGGCAGAACTACCAATTGCCAATAGATCGGGATTTGTCCGCACGATACTCTCTAAACCCGCACGGACAATCGGATTAGTGGCAGCAACCAGAACCCGCATCACGCCGCCACTGCTCCCGACTTATCTGGAATTTCGATTTGAGCGATCGCCGATTTGCCAGCACGAATCAAATTGAGTTGTAGTAAATCTCCTGGGGAAAACTGCCAAAGAACTTGGGCTAAATCTGAAATGTCAGTGAACCCTCGTCCGGCTACTCCTGTCAATACATCGCCAGTTAATAATCCTGCAGATTCAGCTAAACTACCTGCTTGTACTTCCAAAATTAATAAACCTAACCTGCGCCTGTATCTCCGCCCGATTGCCACAGGCTGAAGAGTCACTCCTAAATAAGGTTTAACTGTACCACGCCGTAAGAAACGCTCTACTATATTGCTGGGTATAGCTAAGCCCAAACCACCCGCGATCGCAGTGTTGATACCGATGACTTTACCTTGAGTATCGGCAAGAGCGCCGCCAGAATTCCCAGCACTCAAGCGAATATTTGCTTGTATCCAGGTTCCAGGTTGTTTCTTGCCAGTTTGATTTTTGGAATTGACAGCATGAATAATCCCAGTTGTTAAAGCATTTGTTATGCCTAGTGGATTGCCAACTGCAAATACCATCTGACCGACTCGCAGCGTGTCAGAATCTCCAATGGGAGCAGCTGGTAGATCGGTAGCATCAACCTTCAATACAGCTAAATCTTGTAGGCGATCGCGGTTAGTACATACAGCGTCGAGAACCCGATTATCTGGAAGTTTGACTGTAGGGCGATCGCTCCTAATGACGTGAGCGTTCGTAATAATGACACCATCAGCTTGCCAAATTACACCAGAGCCGCCGCCAAATCTCCGGTCTTGTATCTGTACGGTAGAACGGCTCAAAGCTGCGGCAACACTTGCTAGTTCGTCGTTTAGTGTAGTCATATTAACGTTCTCCAATCGCGATCGGTACTGTTAATAATCCGCCGCCTCGAATAACTTGTGCGTTGAGGGTTTTACCTACAGACTCCGAGCCGAGCATTGCTTGCACGTCTCCAGTGTCGGCGATCGACCTGCCATCAAGGGAAATGAGTACGTCACCAATTAATACGCCAGCGCGATCGGCGGGACCATCAGATTCGATATTGACGACGATTACGCCCCCGTTACTGGATAAGTTCAACGCATTTTTCAGATTGTCGGGTAGTAACACGGGCTGCATTCCCAAACCCAAATAACCTCTTGCAATTTTGCCTTTTTCTAATAAGGTGTCAATAACGCGGTTAACAGTCGCAACAGGTATCGCTAGCACCATATTACGAGGACCAACAGTATTGATACCGACAACACTACCTTTTACATCTACTAATGGACTGCCAGAAAAACCAGGATAAAGTGATAAATCTAATTTGAGCAATCCTTCAGTCTGTTTGCCACACCAATCGCGTTGTGTAAGACCAATACCTTTGGCGCTAACAACCCCCCAGCTAGCACTCAACCCGTTCTCACCGGGACGTGCTACAGCCAACACTATGTTTCCAACTTGCAAGGTACTGGTATCGCCAATTTCTGCTGTAGGTAACTGGGTATCTGGTATTTTGAGTACAGCTAAATCCGTACTGGAATCTCGACCGATTAAAGTTGCAGCTACAGTGCGATCGTCTGGTAGCCTGACAGCAATTTCCTCATCCCGCCTCACCGTGTGTTCGGCAGTAACGATGATACCATTGCGCCAGTGAACGCCAGTTGAAGGAATACGGTGACGTGCATTTACAGCAACAACGGCACGACCTGCTCGTTCGACTGCATCAGCTAAATTATTGGAAAGTGCTAGCAAAGTGTTACGCTCAATTGATGGCGACTCCATATCATTTTTCCTTTTAGCAAGTGGTCATTGGTCATTTGTTATTGGTCATTTGTCGCTGCTCCCTACTCCCTGCTCCCTTTCTTCTGACAACTGATTACTCATCATTTTGCCGAACTTATACTATGGATGACATCAGAAAAATGGGGAGAGGAAGACCTAGAAAAATGACTAGGAACTAGATTTCTAAAAAAAGAGCTGCCGTTAATACGGACAGCTCTAGGCTTATTTATTCAAATTCGGTCAGCGTTTCTCAGTAGGTTAAATAGTTCTATTCCGTAGTTAAGACTTAAAAAATCTAGTGAAATAGCTAGCAAAATAGCAATTAATTTTTCAGCTTAAGCTTATTTTGAAATACGTTGTTAGCTGACGTATTTGAAGTAGCTTCCACCAATATTAACTGACTCTGGCGTAGTTCCGTGCAAAATAGCGATCAGTTCTTGCGTGCCGGGATTGTTAGCAAATTCAGCATAAATTCCCGTTCCTTGTAGGAGTAAATCGCTTGGTGCTGCACCTAAGCTGTAGGTGACTTGTGTTTGCATGAATGATGGTCCAGATGTATCAATACTTCTTAAAACGATCGTATCTTCAAGGGGATTGAAGTCTGTAATGAGAGCATAATCGTTATTGCCAGCAAATCTGTAAGATGTACCTGCGCCATCACGCCCAGCACCACCTTCAAGCCTGAATGTATCTGCTCCTGCACCTCCAGTCAAGACATCTATTTCATTAGCACCACGACTAACTGAACTACCGATGTACGCACCTCCTCCAGCACCATCGATGATGTCGTTTCCTTCTGCTCCATCTAAAACGTCGTTGCCAAATCCACCAATTAAGTTATCGTTATTTCCGTCTCCAAATAAGATATCGTTACCGTTGAAGCCGTATACAGTGTCGTTACCTGTTCCGCCGTATACAGTGTCGTCTCCGTAACCGCCATCCAGTAAGTCGCTGCCCGATCCGCCTTTTAATCTATCGTTACCGTTGCCACCCCACAGAGAGTCATCTCCATCTCTACCGTAAAGTTTATCGTTGCCATCGTATCCGTAAATAAAATCGCTTTCAGCAGTATCGATATTGCCGGAAAGTTTGTCATCAGAAAACGTTCCTTCAATAGTTGCCATGTTCTTTGCTCCTCGTACCAGGTTTGTTTAACTATTTGTAGATTGGTTGAAAAACTTTCTCTGTTGAACTGACGAACAGAGGATAGAGAAGTTCAATCCAATAATTACAACCTAACTTTGTAGCTTACTGCTGTCTTGAGAAGGATTACCGCACGACTTGGTAAAAAAAGCTACTTTGAAACCATCGTAGCGATCGCAATCTGAAATGGTGCTTATTGCCGCTACTTTCACTAAATATTGTTCGATTGAACAGCTCAAAACCTTACAGAAGCTTGTATTTCAATAGCAAGCTTCTTTGAATAAAATTTCAATTAAAAAGCAAATTTAGCTGTAACTACTATCGTTATGATTAAGTTTTTTTGCTCAAAGAATATTAAATTCATATTATTAATATTTTTTTAATAATACTTTTGTATTTGAGCAAAACACTAACTAGTGATATTATCTTACAGGTTTTAATTACCTTTGTCGATCTCTTTATGAAGCAGAGAACAACTTAGCTAGATTTCATTTCTTATTATGCCGCAATTGTGCAGATTTGGTGCAGTTTTCTTGCAGTTTTCTTGCAGATATTTTGGCTGAAAGTACAATCTTCTAGGTAGAAGCAATCTTTACCGGAAATTCATAGTTTTATCTCAAGAAATATAGCAGAAATACTCAAGACTCGCCCTGAAACAGAAAGAATGAAACGTAGCCTGCGTTACTCAACGAGATAACAACAGTACAGCTATACCACTAAGGGCTATAAAAACCCCTAAAATTGCTCTAAGACTGATTCTTTCTCCCAAGCAAATAACAATGGGAATGACAAATAAAGGACTGGTATTGCTCAACGTGAGGGCAACTCCTACAACTGCAAACTTGACTGCTACTTGTTGCAGCCAGATTCCTAAGTAAGTGCCAGCAAAAGCGGCAACGCAAATTGCTAAGATTATCTTGGTATTTAAGCTTCTGAATCTAAAGCGCCTTGGTTGTTGTCTCAACCACCTCCAAGGCAATAGAACCAATACGCCACCGCACAAGCGTAATAAAGCTGCCCATAACGGACTAATATTGCTGGTAGTCAGTACTATCCGAGAAATGATAGCACCACTAGCAAGGGCGATCGCGGCTAAAATTCCAAAACCCACACCACGTAGTATATGAACAGAGCTTTCTGATAGACTGGGGACTTGCTCTGTAATAACCCAAGCCACGCCTAGAATAGTTAGTAGAATGCCGCACCAAGCACTAAAACGGAGCTGTTCTTGCAGAAAAATCAATGCCAAAATTGCTGCAAGAGGAGGTGATAAAGTCTCCATTAACAAGGCGCGTCTAGCACCCAAGTAATTTAAAGCAAAAAAGAACGCTGTATCTCCAATACCAATTCCTAAAACACCACTGAGTAGAAGTAAGCCTAAAGTGGTAGGAGTAACATCTGTAAATGTTGCTTTTTGTAACAATAGCGTACAAACAAGTAAGGCGATCGCGATCGCGCCTTTGAGAATATTTAATTCTAGTGGTGGAATACGTTGTCCGATGCGTCCGTAGATAACTGAAGATATTGCCCACAAACAAGCAGCTGTTAGCGCCGCTAGCTCACCCAAGAAATCTGTCTGCAAGATTGTAAAAAAGTTATTAAAAATACTGAACAACTCTGTTTAATGTTTTAAATAAAATACTATAACGCCTATTTCAGATTAGCACTCAAAGTAGTTTAGTGCTAATTTCTATCTGTAGCTTTTTAGCACTCAAGCACAAACGGTGCTAATTTTTTTACTAAATAATCCTCATGATATAGCTCATTCTCCACCTTTTTTCGGATGTCATTGCAGCTTAATTACAGCTATAACGATGGCTAATAATAAGTGACTAGTAAGTGGCTGGTGACTGGAAAAGAGCTTAGCCACCGATGGTTGATAACTGACAACTGACAACTGATAACTGATATTAAGAGGTCAAGATGGAATATACATTTGAAATTGTCGGAGTTTCATCAATTCTCTACTTTTTTCAGCATCAACAGCAAGTCGTACAAGTTCCTCAGTGGCGAGGAGTAGAATATTTAGGAGCATACAAGTGTACCTTGGATGCTTTTTTAAAATCGATAGAAACTATTCCCTGCAAACAGAATTGGAATTTAGAACAAGTCATCGATACCGTCGTTAGTTTTTGGATGCGTAACTCAGACACGGTTCAGTATTGGAAATCTCGTTTTGACGATGCCGGAGGCAAAGATAATTTATTAGTAGCAAGAGTAGCAGATGTTAATGGTTTAAAGGCAGAATTTGAAGCTTTGTTGGGCAACGGATGATTGGTATTACCAACAATCAATAACTAATAACTAACAACTAACTATTCACTTTGCCAGCGCAATAGCCTTGGTAGTTGGGATAAATCGAGGGCGTAGTTTAAAGTCCATAAAACAATATTGACGACTAATAAATTCTCGATCCAAACTGTCTCGTTGGTAGGACTTAGTAGTGTCATACCTTCGTATAACTGCCAGATGCGGTAAGGCAAGTAAAGGTAAGGAACCATGACCCACACTACAGTGTGAAAATATCTCAGGGTGACAATTTCGGAAAGAATTTGCAGACCCAGCATGACCAAGTACGGTATGAGTATAGTTAAAACGCTGGAGTAGCCCTGCCAAATTCCCCACACCAAGGCAGCTATTGGTAGTAATAATCCAACAACCTGCACTGTACCAAACCAGATTTTGAACCATTCAGGCAGTGGTTCGGGAAGATAAAAAGGTTTTGAATGTCTCCACGCCCAGCCGACGAGGGCAAAAAAGGACGTGGCGATCGCAAAAAACAGCAGGTTCTCGAACAGTAGGTAAACTTCTGTAGACATCTGCAAGCTAGAGATAAACAACGAGCGATCGCGCTTGTCTGCATTTTAGCGAAGTATCTCTAGCAAGAATGCGATCGCTCGCGACAAAGAACTGCAAATGAGTATCGTGTAAGGACTCAACCGATTGACAGCTCCATGACACGACTGTTATCGACTAAGCTTAAGCTGCGATCGCCAACTTGTGCTTGCTCCAAGCAATTCTTGAGTTTAGAAGCTAATACTTGCACGTTTGGTTCATCCAACAAACCCAAATGCGTACCAGGTATTTCATGGATCTCGACTCCTGGCTCGACAAAGCTATTCCAACCGCGATCGGGTGTAGAGTAACACCATCTCAAAACTTCTTTACTCGTAAACAGAGCCACTCGACCGGAGTAACTTTGCGGAACGTAATCTACCATTGTTGCCTGCTTTAGCGCCTCAATTAGCACCATATCGTAAGGGTTGGCATTTTCAGATAAAGCGTAGTTGTTCCAGAGGTCATATTTGCTGCTTTGTTTGCCAGTCAACAGCGAGTGTATCCAATCTAACTTTTGCAGAAAATAAGTTTGTTTTTCTGGTAGCGGCAACTGCCAAAGAGTACGCAAGTAACTATAAATTGTGCGAAATAGCGAGGGATTGTGAATAAATAAACGGGGGCTGTAAGTGTCGAACATGGCTAGTAAAGCTACTTCCTCGCCCTGCGCTTGTAACTGTCGCGCCATCTCAAAAGCTACCGTACCCCCACTGGAAAAGCCACATAACAAATAAGGACCATTGGGCTGAACCGTCCGCATTTCTTGAATATAATCGGCTGCCATATCTTCAACTTTGGTGTGAGGGTTTTGTTTACCATCCAACCCCCGTGCTTGCAATCCATAAACAGGTTGTTCCGCACCCAAATGACGAACTAGTTTTTGGTAGCCGAGAACGTTTCCCCCCAGTGCGTGGATGCAGAATAAAGGATATCGATCTCCGTGAGGCTGAATGGCTACTAATGAAGACCAAGAAACCAACTGTTCCGATCCACCGACTATATTTGCTAGCTGCTCGATTGTCGGCGCTTGAAACAAAGTTGCTAGGGGGAGTTTTTTCCCAAACTTGCTTTCGATTTGGGTAAATAATTGTACGGCTAACAGCGAATGCCCCCCTAGCTCGAAGAAATTATCGCTGACTCCAATTGATTGAATGCCTAAAATTTCCGACCAAATTTGAGTTAACTGGAGTTCCACGGCGTTGCTAGGAGCAGCAAAAGCCTTTTCTAGATCGGGTCGATCGCGATCGGGAATTGGCAAAGCGCGACGGTCTACTTTACCGTTAGGAGTGAGCGGAATCTCGGCGATCGCTACGAAAGCAGCAGGAACCATGTACTCTGGCAATCTTTCCTGAAGGAAACGTCGCAGTTCGCTTGTACCAGGTGCAGACTGATGTCCTACGACATACGCTACTAGTCGCTTATGTCCTGGCTCATCTTCCCGTACTAAGATGACAGTTTCTCTCACTTGCGGATGTTGTGCCAGTACGGTTTCAATCTCTCCCAACTCGATGCGAAAACCGCGAATCTTGACTTGATGATCAATGCGACCGAGAAATTCAATGTTGCCGTCTGATAGATAGCGGGCTAAGTCTCCCGTCTTGTAGAGTCGTGCTGTTGGATTGTCATTAAACGGGTCGGGAATGAATTTTTGTGCAGTGAGATCGGGCTGATTTAAATAGCCAGAGGCAAGACACTTGCCACCAATATGTAACTCTCCAGCCACACCAATCGGACAGGGGTTGAGATCGGAATCGAGAATATAATAGCGAGCATTTTGTATTGGTTTACCGTATGGAATACTCACCCAATGCGGCTCGACTGTTTGAATCGGATAATAGTTAGACCAGACTGTGGCTTCGGTTGCTCCGCCGAGACTAATGACCTTAACTCCTGGGAATGCGGCTTTGAGTGCATCCGGTAACTTTACTGGTATCCAATCACCGCTCATAAATACTAGTCGTAGCTGTGGATGGCGATCGCCCCATTCGATCTTGGGGAAAAAAGTAGCAAGCTGTTGTAGTGCAGGTGGTGCTGAGTCCCAGAATGTAATTGGTTCGTCACGCAATATGCGCCACAAAGCTTCTGGATCTTGTACGTCACGGTTGGACACAACTCGAATCGATCCACCTGCGGCTAAAAGCCCGAAAATGTCGTAAACTGACAGGTCAAAGCACAAAGATGTAACGAACAAAACTCTGTCGGAAGAGTTGATGGCAAAAGTTTTGTTAACCCACTGAATCAAGTTGATGACGGGTTGATGGCGAACTACGACTCCTTTAGGCGTTCCGGTAGAACCAGAGGTAAAAATTACGTAGGCGACATCATCTGAGCTGGCAGATAGAGGTAAATTGTCTGTAGGGAGTCGATCGAGATCGGCACGCAGCCAAATTTGGCGATCGAATGGTTTTTCAGATCCCCCCAACCCCCCTTTTGAAGGGGGGCTAAATTCTGCTAACCCCCCTTTTGAAGGGGGGCGAGGGGGGATCGCTTGCGAATCTCCAGCATCCAAACAAATTAAGTGTTGTAGCGCCGGAAGTTGAGATTGAATCTCGTCAAGATTTGGTAATAGCGAAGTTTGCGTTACCAAACAATTAATTGCCAGTGAAGAAAGCAGTAATTGAATCCGTGCTTTGGGAAAGCTGGGTTCGAGCGGTACGTATGCACCCCCTGCTTTGACAATTCCCATGACTGCTACGACTGTCTCTAGCGATCGCTCTAAATATACGGCAACTAGTACTCCTGGCTTCACGCCTAATTGCTGTAGATGCCGTGCTAGCTGATTGGCTCTCCAGTTCAGTTCTCTGTAGGTGAGTTGTCGATCTTCAAAAACGACAGCAACGGCTTCCGGTGTCAGTTCTACCTGTGCTTCAAATAGTTGGTGGATACAAAGCTCTTGGGAAAAGTCTGTCTCGGTGTCGTTCCATTCCCGCACGATGCGATCGCGTTCTGCCGCTGTCAACAGTGGTATTTCGCCGATGCACTGCTCGGGGTTTGTTGCCATGCTTGACAGCAAGGTTTGCAAATGTCCTAGCATTCGCTCGATCGTCGCATCATCGAATCTTTGTCGATCGTATTTGAGTTTGAGTAAAAGCTCCGATGCGGCACAACTAACTAAGGTGAGCGGATAATTTGTTTGTTCTTCTAATCGGAATTCTAGATTTTGCCATCGACTACCTTGAGCGCGTAAAGCCGAATTCAATTCGTAGTTTTCAAATACCAAAAGGCTATTAAATAGAGGCGTACCGCATGGAACGTCGCTCCAACCTTGAATATTGACTAAAGGAGTATGTTCGTAGTCGCGCAAAGTCACCCACTGCGATCGCAATTCCTGCAACCACGGTAAAAGCTGCTGCTGTGGCGATACGTCTACCCGTACTGGTAGGGTATTAATCAGCAGTCCTACCATAGACTCAGCACCAGCTACAGATGAGTGACGGCAGGCTCTAGTGGCTCCAAAGACAATATCGGTTTCGCGACTATAGCGGCTCAATAGTATAGCCCAAGCTCCCTGTACCAAAGTGTTAAGCGTGAGCTGGTGTTGTTGTGCCAAAGATTTTAATATCGCTGTCGTTTGCTCTGACAGTCGAAGTTCGCGATCGCCAAAACTGCGATCGACGATTGTTAAGTCTGTATTTAAGGTTTTAGCTAATGTTGAGTTAGCTATTAATGGAGTTGGTGCGGTAAAGCCTTTGAGTAAGTGCTGCCAGAAGTTTGCAGTTTCTGACCAATCTTGCTGCAACCATTGGATGTAATCTTGATAAGGACGAGGTTGTGGTATTTCTAAGTCCTCTCCCAAGCAGAAAGCATCGTAAAAAGCAAAAACTTCTGTAAGGACTATATGCAAAGACCGACCGTCTAATATGGCATGATGAAAAGTCCAAATCAAGCGGTAGTCACAATCGCCGAGCTGCAACAGAGCTAAACGCATTAATGGCAAGCGATCCATCTGAAAGCCAGAGGCGCGATCGCGCTGAAGATAGACTTGCAACTGTTGTTTTTGTTCTAGAGCTGATAAGCTGCGCCAATCTTCTTGTTCTATCTCAATAGCGGGTTGTAGGTGAACGCATTGTAATGGTTGGCGATCGCTTTTCCAATCAAAGCTCGTTCTTAAAACTGGATGGCGTTCCACAACTCGCTGCCATGCTTGAATAAAAGCAGAAACATTGAGGCGATCGCGGATCGAACAAATTACCTGCTCGATATCGACTCCAGATTGTTGAGCGTGGAGGCTATGAAATAGCATTCCCTGCTGCATCGCTGAAAGTGGGTACGCAGTTTCTATAGTTGTTACTTTCATTGGAATTCAATTCTTAATAGTTCGGTTTGCTAGTGAGTTTGGATTAAATCTTAAACTCAGAGTTAAGTTTTATCAAATATGTCTGATTAAACAAAAACAAAAGATCGAAAAAATTCAGTCATAAAATTTTTATAGAACTTGCGCTATTTTATTTAAGTTCTGCTATAAGAGATTTCTTATCTACTTTTAGCAGGTCTTTATAAAATCGAATAAGTTGACTGAAAATCCTCTCCTTTAAAAAATATAAAAGATCGAAATATAAAACTTAAGTGCATAATTTGTGAAAGATAAAATATTTAAATCATATAAATATGGAAAATTAATGTATCCGCCATAAAGAATTGCTAGAAGATCGTAGCGATCGCCATGTTTTCAGATAAATATTGATACAGGAATTACTGATAATAATACTGAAAAACGGTGAACGTAATATGTAGTTTTCATATTTTTTTGATTAAGACTAGTAGCAGACGGACAGTAGGCATTGAATCGTCCATTTTAAGCAAACTGGCTTCCTCGCTGCATGAGAAATAGAAAAATTAAGCGATCGCCTGCAAAAATCTAGCCAGAATGAGAGCGATCCGGGGTCAGTACTAGCGCTAAATTAAGAAAACGTATCTAGTTTGACCAATCCGCCCACTCAAGGTTGCAGCATGACGACATCAGCGCCAGGAACCCAACCCATAAGAAATCGCCGCCGCCAGAATGATTGGCGATTGTTCCTCAGATTAATTCCTTACGGTCGCCGCCACGGTCGGTTATTGTTGATTTCTACGATTTTGCTAGTTCCAGTTGCGATCGCCAATGCGGTTCAACCAATTTTGATCGGTCAAGCGATCTCCCTCATTCGTAAAGAACCAAATACCTACGATTTTCTCAAAAATCTACCTCTGGGGCAGGGTTTACAAATTCTGGAAGGTTTGTTGCTGTTGACAGTTGTAGTTCGTCTAATCTTTACAGGAGTGCAAGGCTACCTAGTGCAAAAAGTTGGACAACAAATGACAGCGGATATTCGTAACGATCTATTTGCACACGTTACATCTTTAGCAGTTCGCTTTTTCGATCGTACTCCTGTGGGAAAATTAATTACTCGCTTAACAAGCGATGTGGAAGCATTAGGAGATGTCTTCACAACTGGAGCAATAGGTATTATCAGCGATCTATTCTCTATGTTGGTAATTTTAGTTCTCATGTTTCAGCAACAGTGGCAACTCGCTTTAATGCTGTTGTTGATGCTATTTCCAGTCACGGGATTAATTATTTTCTTTCAGCAGCAATATCGTAAAGCCAATTATAAAGCTAGAGAAGAACTGTCTTTACTCAATTCCACCTTACAAGAGAATATTTCTGGGATTAATGTCGTACAGATGTTTCGCCGCGAACAATTCAACGCCGAACTATTTCGCGCTACGAATTTAAACTATATTCGTGAGGTAGATAGAACGATCTTTCACGATTCAGCAGTCTCGGCAACTTTAGAATGGGTGGCTTTAGTGGCAGTTGCAGGGGTACTCTGGTTGGGTGGTATTTTTGTCCTGCAAGAAAGATTAGAATTTGGCGTTCTTGCTGCATTTATTCTATTTGCCCAACGATTATTCGATCCTTTACGCCAGTTTGCTGAAAAATTTACCGCAATTCAAGCCGGATTTACAGCTGTTGAGCGCATCAGCGATATTTTAGACGAACCAATTGAGATTCGCGATCCTGTGTGGGAAGGGAGCAGGGAGCAGGGAGCAGGGAGCAGGGGACAAGGGGGACAAGGGGGACAAGGGGGACAAGGGGGGGAAGGGAGCAAACTGTTAACTGTTTACCAAAAACCAACTACCCCAACGGGAGAAATCCGTTTTGAACACGTTTGGTTTGCCTATAAAAATGACGATTATGTGATTAAAGATTTAGATTTTACGATTCGTCCAGGAGAAAAAATTGCTTTAGTTGGTCCCACGGGGGCGGGAAAAAGTTCGATTATTCGGCTGCTGTGTCGTCTCTACGAACCGACACGAGGACGAATATTAGTGGATGGAGTTGATATTCGAGATATTCCGCAGGCAGAATTGCGCTGTCGGATGGGTGTGATTTTGCAAGAAGGCTTTATCTTTGCTGGGGATGTGAAAAGTAACATTACGCTGGGGGATACTTACACTTTTGATGAAATTCGCGCTGCCGCAGAGAATACGAATGTGGCACAGTTTATCGAGCAGTTACCCCAAGGATACGATACTCAGTTGCGAGAGCGTGGTACAAATCTTTCTAGCGGACAAAAGCAATTGTTGGCGTTTGCTCGTGCAGCAATTCGTAACCCTCATATCCTCGTACTAGACGAAGCTACAGCTAGTTTGGATGTGGGTACGGAAGCATATATTCAAGATGCCTTAGAACGCTTGCTAGAGGGGCGAACGGCGATTATTATTGCTCACCGTCTTTCAACAATTCGTAATGTGGATCGAATTTTTGTCTTGAAGCGGGGCGAATTAGTAGAGTCTGGAACTCATGATGAGTTGTTACAGCTTGGTGGGTTGTACGCAGGTTTGCACCAGTTGCAGATGTTAGGTACATAACCAAATAAAAGGGCAGAGGAATACTGAAAGCCCCCCTGCTCTGTTTCCTTGTCAATTATTAAGAATTGTAACACACGCGATCGCGCTTGTTGCTCTATCTGAGGGGTAATTTGTGTTGTAGGGTGCGTTACTAACGCACCCTACTATGGATACAACCGCTCGCCTGTAGCTGGCTCAAAGACAAATAAACGATTGAGATCTAGTTGCAGAGATAAGCGATCGCCTACACGTAAGTTGACATCAGGACTCACTTGTGCACTTAATAACACGCTCGTTCCTGGTATGTTTCCTCTAATTAAAATCTCTCTGCCCAACGGTTCTACTACTTTTAGAGCGACTGTTAAAGCGGGAGTTGGGAGTCGGGAGTCGGGAGTCGAGAATTGAGTATTTTTATCTTCTGTCTTTTGCAGATATACATATTCTGGACGAATTCCTAAATCTACGGGTTTTCCCTGTGTTAAGTTCAATTCCTGTTGTATTTCTGTCGGACAAGAAATGTGTTGTTCTCCTACCTGAAAACCTTTGTTAACATAAACGGCAGGCAAAATATTCATTGGAGGGTTGCCCATAAAAGTTGCTACCATTCGGTTAGCGGGATGGGCATAAATTTCTTGTGGTGTGCCGATTTGCTGAATTCTACCGCGATTTAAGACAACAATCTTGTCGGCTAAAGTCATTGCCTCAATTTGATCGTGAGTGACATATACAGTTGTTACGCCTAATTGTTCGTGTAATTGTTTCAATTCTGCTCGCGTATCGTCTCGTAATTGAGCATCTAAATTCGATAGTGGTTCGTCTAGTAAAAATACTTGTGGTTGACGCGCGATCGCTCTACCTAATGCTACCCGTTGTTGCTGACCTCCTGATAGTTGTTTGGGTTTGCGATCGAGTAAATTTTCTAAAGAAAGCGATCGCGCTACTGTCTCTACCCTTTCCCTCGCAATCTTGCGATCGACTTGCCGCATTTGCAATCCGAAGGCGATATTTTCTGCTACCGTCATATGAGGGTAGAGGGCGTAATTTTGGAAGACCATCGCGACATCGCGCTGTCTGGCGGGGATATCATTCATCAGCGTGTCCCCAATATAGAGTTTGCCAGATGTAGCGGTTTCTAATCCCGCGATCGTTCTCAAAATTGTAGACTTACCGCATCCCGATGGTCCCACTAGCACCCAAAATTCTCCGTCGGGAACCTCGAATGTAATATCTTCGATCGCAGTGACGTTATTAAATCGGCGCTTAATATCTTCTAGACGGACGTTTGCCATTACTAGGGAGTAGGGAGTAGGGAGTAGGGAGTAGGGAGTAGGGGGAAAAGACAACCACCGACTACCAACTAATACAATACTTTATCCTTCATCCTTGACTAATTGTTCTAATTCTGCAACTACCCGTTCTAATTCTTCGCTCAAAGGTGTTGTTCCTTTGGCAATAAAAGCTTCGATAACGGCGCGATAGTACCACAGCGTACCGTCTTTACCACCTTTAAATCGTTCCCATACTGTTTCGCCTAGAGCGCGATAGTCTTTTAAGATCGACCTGGCGTTGTGTAGTTTGTCGGCAGCTGAGACTAAAATTATCGATGGAGAAGCTTGGGGAATAGTGGCGATATAAGCTTCTTTTCGCTGTCTCCAAGGTGGTTTGGGAATTATTTCTGCATCAGTGCAACCGTCTACAATAGCGGTAACTGTATCGCCAAAGCGACGACGAATTTCTGCTCGTGTCGCCGCACCTCCTTGGTCTTCAATCGCATCATGAAGTAAAGCTGCGATCGCTTCATCTTCATTTGCTCCATATTCTAGAGCAATACTGGTCACGCCGAGTAAATGCGAAATATAAGGCACGCCTGAACTTTTACGCACTTGATTTGCATGGAGTTCTGTAGCGTATGTCAGTGCCTCGGTAAAGCGGCTGGATAGCATGTTGCTATATTTAAGAAAGATTTAGTGCTTTTTTTATAGCCTGTTATATTAGTTTAACTAGGTTGGATGGTGGAATGCCTAATTTCCTTTGAAACACTGACTCACGTACTGTGGTGATTTTTTCAGCTCAAATTATAGAAGTTTTTTTCAAACCAGTTTGTTTAAATTCTATATTGGTTTCTTCTATTAATATCCAAGTTTCACGTAATGCCCCAGCAGGAACTTTAGAAAAAATTCCTATAATAATCAAATCTTCTCTATGTTCTGCTAAAACAAGAGCAGGTCTAACTTTTGTAGATGTGAGTTCTGTAAATGGAAATTTTACTAACCATATTTCTCCAGGTTTAGGCTTCGGCATTATATATATCTTCTTCTTCGTCTTCCCATTCTTGAAACCCAGTTTCCGCTAGGTGCATCATTGCTGTCGTCTGTAATCTTTCTTCCAGATCGGTAACTAACGTCACAAGCTCTTGTTCTGGTAGCTGAAAGAGTATGGCTTTGATTTCTTCTAAACTAAGATTTGACATAATATTTGACATAATAATTATATTGTTAATCCGATCGCGCCTCTTCTCAAAAGCGATCGCCTATTCTTTTACAACTTCTAATAAGTCTTCTATGATCACGTCAAAAGTCCGTGCTAACTTCCGCAGTGCGTTAATATCTGCCATTGCCATTCCAGGAGAGGCAGCATAAGTTTTAACTGTACCGTAAGCTACTCCCGATCGGTCGGAAACCTCTTTTAACGTCCACCCTTCTTTAGCTGCAAATTCTCTAATCTTTAACCGTACTAATCCATTTGTTGACATGCCGTTGACTTGTCAGCTGAAGCGTTCTATAATACTTAATCTGAATGAAAAGCGATCGCCCTGGTCTGGCAAACTACGACGATCGCTTTGTCAAAATACAACCCACAAAGTAGGAATTCACTCCAAAGTAGGAAGTCACTACCAAAGGCAGGAATTCACTTCAAAGCAGGAATTCACTTCAAAGTAGGAATTCACTCACATGATAGCAACACAAACGACGGAAGCCAAGTCAAATCATCCTCTGGCGCGATTTGTCACCAGAGAAGCGATTGCTCTTTGCCTCAACCTGCAACCAGAACAAATCTACAAAATCGACTGCTGGCGCTACGTCATCCACGTTGTCGGTAAAGGCGTGAGTACGTTTATCAGCTATGCCGATTTACCTCCCATCATCGGAGTCGAACCACCCACAAATAAAGATTTTTGGCGTTGGCGCAAGCGGTTTGCCAAGCAGAACAAACAAGCACCCCAATTTTGGCGAGAGTTCTATCAGCAAAAATTGCAGCAAGCAGCCTCTCAGACTGAATTAAACAACTGGAAGCAAATCTTGCAGGTAATCCAACACATCCTGCCCTCAGAAATCGTAGCTATTTCACGCACCACGCATCACGCACCACTCACCACCCACAAATGAATGACTAGCTAAGCTACAATTATTAAGGCATGTTTACAGAATTGCTGTTATTTCTCCAATTCTGCTAAAAGCTGCTAATACCATATCAGCTTAATTATCCTATACAAAACTCTGGAACGCCCTTATGACGCTCCCCATTCGCAACGTCGCCATTATCGCCCACGTCGATCACGGCAAAACTACTCTCGTTGATGCCCTCCTGAGACAATCTGGCATCTTCCGCGAAGGGGAAGACGTACCTGATTGCGTGATGGACTCAAATGCCTTGGAACGAGAGCGAGGCATTACCATCTTGTCAAAAAATACAGCGGTGCGCTACAAAGACACGCTGATCAACATTGTCGATACTCCCGGTCACGCTGACTTTGGCGGCGAAGTCGAACGAGTTTTGGGCATGGTTGACGGTTGTATCTTGATTGTAGATGCCAACGAAGGACCGATGCCGCAGACGCGCTTCGTACTGAAGAAAGCCCTAGAAAAGGGACTGCGCCCGATTGTTGTGGTTAATAAAATTGACCGACCCCAGGCAGATCCCCACGGTGCAGTTGATAAAGTGTTGGATCTGTTTTTGGAACTGGGTGCAGACGATGACCAGTGCGATTTCCCTTATTTATTTGCTTCTGGTTTAAGCGGCTATGCCAAAGAAGATTTAGAAGCCGAAGGGGTAGACATGCAGCCCCTGTTTGATGCGATTTTGCGCCACGTTCCACCACCTGTAGGCGATCCGGCAAAGCCATTGCAGTTGCAGGTCACGACTCTAGATTACTCGGAGTATGTAGGACGAATTGCTATTGGGAAAATCCATAATGGTACGATCCGCGTCGGACAGCAAGCCGCCTTAATCCGCGACACGGGGGAAATCGTTAAAGGCAAAGTCACTAAGTTGATGGGCTTTGAGGGTTTAAAACGGATCGACCAAGAAGAAGCATCTGCGGGTAACATTATTGCGATCGCCGGATTTGCCGATGCTAATATTGGCGAAACAATTACTTGTCCCAACGAACCCCAGGCACTACCACTAATTAAAGTGGACGAGCCGACCTTACAAATGACATTTTCCGTCAACGACTCGCCCTTTGCCGGACAGGAAGGCAATTTTGTGACTTCCAGACAAGTGCGCGATCGCTTGATGCGAGAATTGGAAACTAACGTCGCTCTGCGTGTAGAAGAAACAGACTCCCCCGACAAATTCTTGGTTTCGGGACGGGGCGAACTTCACTTGGGAATCTTAATTGAAACCATGCGACGCGAGGGCTACGAGTTTCAAGTTTCTCAGCCACAAGTCATTTATCGCGAAGTCAGCGGGCAACCCTGCGAACCGTTTGAATATCTGGTGTTAGACGTACCGGAAGAAGCTGTAGGCAGTTGTATCGAACGCCTGGGACAGCGACGGGGTGAAATGCAAGATATGCAAGTTGGGGGTAACGGACGCACTCAACTCGATTTTGTCATTCCTGCCCGTGGTTTAGTTGGCTTCCGAGGCGAGTTTATGCGGATGACTCGTGGTGAAGGGATCATGAACCACAGCTTCCTCGAATACCGTGCCATTTCTGGAGAAATCGAAGCCCGTCGTAACGGCGTACTCATTTCCTTTGAAGAAGGAGTAGCCACCTTCTACGCCATGAAGAATGCTGAAGACAGAGGCGTATTCTTTATCACTCCTGGTACTAAAGTCTACAAAGGTATGATTGTGGGCGAACACAATCGCCCGCAAGACTTAGAACTGAATGTTTGCAAGACCAAACAGCTAACCAACCACCGTGCTGCTAGCGGCGATGAATTAGTCCAGTTACAAGCACCCGTAGATATGAGCCTAGAACGCGCTCTAGAGTACATTGGACCCGATGAGCTAGTGGAAGTTACTCCTAAGTCAATTCGGCTGCGGAAGCTATCGAAAAAGCTGGCTAAGCGATGATTTATGTAGAGACGTTACATGTAACGTCTCTACATAAAATTGGTGAAATACATAATTCTCAATTTGGGGCGCACATCTGTGCGCCCCTACGTGTCTGTATCAACTATTGGCTGGCTTTTCAATAATGCCACCCCCCAGGACAACATCACCGTCGTACCAAACAGCAGCTTGTCCAGGGGTAATGCTAAATTGGGGTTCGTCAAATACCAACTTAACGCGAGAATTTGCCAAAGGAACCACCGTCACATCCACCGCACTAGAACGATACCGCACTTGGACTTGAGCGCGAATCGGTGCGTTGGGTTCGGATATAGAAACCCAGTTAACTCGCCCAACGGTACATTCTATCTGGTTAGCAGTAGTGCGATCGCCCACAATCACTCGATTCATTACCGGATCTAAGCCAATGACGTATAGCGGTTCGGCTGCGGCAATTCCTAAGCCTTTGCGCTGCCCGATTGTATAATGATGGACACCATCGTGTTGTCCAAGTACCTTACCAGCAGCATCGATAATTTCGCCTTTTTTGGGAGCAATGTATTTATCCAAAAACTCCCGCATAGAACCGTGGCTTTCAATCAAGCACAAGTCTTGGCTTTCTGGCTTATCGGCTGTTTTCAAATTGTATTCGGAGGCGATTTGGCGCGTTTCGGCTTTTAGTTTTTCGCCTAATGGAAATACGACACCTGCTAAAACATCTTGGGTCAAATCGTATAAAAAGTACGACTGATCCTTATTACGATCTACAGCTCGTCGCAATTGATAGCGTCCCGATCTTGGGTCGTGAGTAATTCGAGCGTAGTGTCCCGTCGCAATTTTGTCTACACCCAATTTTTCCCTAGCATACTGCAACATAGGGCTGAATTTTACCGTTTTGTTGCACTGCGAACAGGGTAGCGGGGTGATACCGTCGCTATATCCAGAGACTAAGTAGTCGATGATGTGAGTTTGAAAAACTTCCCGCATATCGACAATGTGATGTGAAATACCCAATTGTTCGCAGATATATGCAGCATCTACCATTCCCTCCGAACAGCACTGTCCTTTACCTTTCATCAGCCAAAGGGTCAGACCAACGACATTATATCCTTGGTTATGTAGAATGGCGGCGGCGGTGGAACTGTCAACTCCACCAGAAAGACCGACGACGATTTTATTCATGGTTCTGGGAAAATGGCGAGATACTGATACTAATTTAGATCTTCTTGGCGATCGCCTGCTGGAGGAGTCGGGAGTCGGGAAGAAGAGAGAGTCGCCCAGCTGTAGGGCGTAGACACCCGAAGGGTGGCTTCTCGGAGAATAGCCCTTCTCGTAGCCCGAAGGGCTTGCCGAAGGCTAGAATGGGAGCGCAAGGTTGCTGAGGGAGCAACTACAAATTCAAAATTCACGCATTCAAAATTCTTCCCACACCCTACACCCTACACCCTACACCCTACACCCTCTCTTCACTCACCACGCACCACTCTTTTACCAATTACCAATTACCACTCACTATTGCGAACTATCCAATTTCAGTACAGCCATAAATGCTTCTTGGGGTACGTCTACCGTACCAACGGCTTTCATCCGCTTTTTACCTTTAGCTTGCTTTTGCAAGAGTTTTTTCTTGCGGCTGATGTCACCACCGTAGCATTTGGCGAGTACGTCTTTACGCAGTGCGGGAATGTGTTCGCTGGCGATGACTTTACTGCCAATAGCGGCTTGAATGGGGACTTTGAATTGATGGCGCGGGATTAATTCTTTGAGTTTTTCTGCCATCGCTCGTCCGACACCATAGGCTTTGTCACGATGGACGATCATTGCTAAAGAGTCTACCGGATCGCCGTTGATCATTAAATCTAGGCGGACTAAGGGATTTTCGCGGTAGCCAATCAGATGATATTCCATGCTAGCATATCCGCGCGATCGCGACTTCATTTGATCGAAAAAGTCTGTGACTACCTCTGCCAAAGGCAATTCATAAGTTAATGTCGTGCGCCCCTGGGTAAGATACTTCATATCTTTGAAGATTCCCCGCCGATTTTGACACAACTCCATCAACGTGCCAACAAAAGATTCTGGCGTAATCATTTCTACTTGAGCGTAGGGTTCAGCAATGCTTTCCCGTTCGTTGGGTGCTGGTAACTTGCTGGGATTATCAACATAAATTTCTTCGCCGTTGTTGGTAACTACTTTGTAAACTACCGATGGAGCTGTAATCACCAAATCTAAATCGTATTCGCGTTCTAAACGTTCTTGGACGATTTCCATGTGTAACAATCCTAAGAAACCGCAACGGAAACCAAACCCCATCGCGCTTGAGGTTTCCGGTTCGTATTGCAAGGCTGCATCGTTGAGCCTCAGCTTTTCCAGAGCATCGCGCAGATTTTCAAACTCGTCTGAGTCAGTGGGAAACATCCCGCAAAATACCATCGGCTTTGCTTCGGTGTAACCTGGTAAAGCCTGAGCTGCTGGTTTTGCTGCTAGGGTAATTGTATCGCCCACCCGCGCATCGGCTACGGCTTTAATGGCGGCGGCGAGATAGCCGACTTCTCCGGCGTGGAGTTCTTCGACTTGCTTTTGATTTGGAGAGAGGACACCTAATTCGTCAATTTCGTATTCTTTTTTCGATGCCATCAAACGGACGCGATCGCCTTTTTTCACCGTACCATCCATGACGCGAAAATAGACGATGACCCCTCTATAGCTATCGTAGTAGCTATCAAAAATCAACGCCCGTAAGGGATCGTTAATCGTGTTATGTGGAGATGGTACGCGCTGGACGATCGCCTCTAAAATCTCGTCAATGCCGATTCCCTCTTTTGCCGATGCTAAAATTGCATTGCTGCAATCTAAGCCAATAATTTGTTCGATCTCCTCAATGACCCGTTCTGGTTCTGCCCCTGGCAAGTCAATTTTATTCAGTACGGGAATGATTTCTAAGTCATGCTCCAAGGCTAAGTAGACATTTGCTAGAGTTTGTGCTTCTACTCCTTGGGAAGCATCGACAACTAATAATGCTCCCTCGCAAGCTGCTAAAGAGCGAGACACTTCATAAGAAAAGTCAACATGTCCTGGGGTATCAATTAAGTTGAGGACGTAAGCTTCTCCGTCCTTTGCCTGATAGTTCATCCGAGCCGCTTGTAACTTAATCGTAATGCCGCGCTCTCGTTCCAACTCCATATTGTCGAGAAACTGCTGCTTCATCACCCGTTCTGCAACCGTACCAGTTGTCAGCAACAGGCGATCGGCTAGAGTTGATTTCCCGTGGTCAATGTGAGCGATAATTGAAAAATTACGAATACGCTCGGCGGAAACATCTGTCATATTTTTACGATTTAGTAGCAAGCAAATAGCGATCGTACTTAACGCATTTTAATCTTTTATTGAGGGAGTAGGGAGTGGCTAGTGGCTGGTGGCTGGTGGCTAGTTGTCATTGACACATGACGTTAGCCAAACTTGACCCTCTGCCCAAAAGCATTTGACAAGCATCATCTTGAACTAACCTTGTGTGTCATTGCAGCTAGTAGTAGAATTCTTCATCTAGTCACTAGTCACCAGCCACTAGTCACTGATAACTGGTCGCCAATCGAGCTTACAATAGACCTATTCGGACGCGATCGCCCTTGAGTAGCGCCGGAAAAGTCCTGTTCTAGTTTAGATAGCTGCGCAGGAAGAACTGCAAGCCAAGTATGGCAAAAGGTACGTTTGCTAAATCAATTACCGTTTAGCGCTTATGAATGACAACATCGATACATCAGACGCAAACCTCGACAAGGTAAAACTCTCGATTCATTTAGATTCGGAACTCGTCGATCAAATTCAGCATTTAACTAACGATCCGAGTAAAGTGATTGAAGTTGCTATCCGTCAATGGCTGCGCGGTGAAACGCAAAGAGATGACGAATTAACCCGCACAATCCCTCGTACACCCGTACCGCCGCGAGGTGAGTGGAACGATTAACAGTTTTCATCTGACTTGGTAAACGCTCTCTTTACTAGAGTGCTTGGTAAATTGCTGGCGACACCAAGCAAAATTCCCAATTTATCAGGTTTTGTGCCAAACTCGAAGCAAATATTTGCCGAGTCATTCGACTTGCGCTGTGTCGAACTATCTTTAGTAATGAGTGCTAATACAGATTCCCACCAGCCAGCTTTCACATCTTCATTCGAGTCATTTGGTATGAATTCCAACGGCTCTCTATCATCTCTAGGAGCTGAATTAGCTTACGTGCAGGATAGCTCGGGTTGCTATCTTTATTTTTCATGGCAACAAGCCGATAGTGTAGGTTTGCAGCAAGAGCGGATTGTAGGACAATCTTTAGAACAGACATTTGGACCTTTAGATCCAACTGCGTACTTAAGACGGGTGCAAAGGATTTTGGAAAGTCTTGTTCCCGAACGCTGTCACTGTGTATTTCGCTACGGACAAAAATTGTTTGGATTTGAGTTGGCAATTAGCCCAATTTTACCCGCAACGGGATCGGCTACTGCTGTTTTAGTCATAGGGCGACACTTAGAAGAAATAGACAACGAAGTGGTAGCCGATGTCTATTCGGAATTGGCGACTACCGCAATGGGATCGCTCGGTTCAGTCTCGTCTAAAAAGCTTCTCAGTCAAATTGCGCGTAACATTCGCCGCACGTTAGATCTAAATACAATTTGGCAGCAAACTGTAGAAAGTTTGGGTCAAGCCTTGGGTGTCAGTCATTGTATTATCTGCTCGTATAGACC
>NZ_JBOFLP010000067.1:0-8364 GCF_051657925.1 Chroococcidiopsis sp. | reverse complement strand
ACGTTCGATAACTTTGTCCAAGTCATGGCAACGCTGAATAATTATTGGACTTTAAGTGAAATGCCTTAAGTGAGAGAGCAGGGAGTAGAGAGCAGGGAGCAGGGCAATCTGTTCCTTAGCGCCTAACCCTTAACCCCTAACCCTTAGTTATGGAAGAACCAGTCAAAATTTTAGTTGTAGATGATGATGAAGTCGATCGCATGGCAGTGAGGCGAGCGCTAGTAACTGCTGGGGTGACGATAGATTTGTCAGAAGCAAATAACTGTGCTGAAGCGATCGCCCAGTTGCAACAGCAGCAGTTTGACTGCGTGTTTTTAGATTATCGCTTGCCCGATGGCAATGGATTGAGTTTAGTGCAACAAATCCGCTCTTTGGGCTTTACCGTGCCTTTGGTGGTATTGACAGGACAAGGAGATGAGCAAATCGCCGTCCAGTTAATGAAAGCGGGGGCATATGACTATTTATCGAAATCTAAACTATCGGTAGAGGGACTAAGCCAAACTCTCCGCAATGCTATTCGCCTGCATAAAGCAGAATTGGCAGCTCAAGAGGCAAACAATCGGTTAAGAGAAAGCGAGGAACGCTATCGATTAGTAATCGAAGCTGCTAATAATGGGGTGTGGGATTGGTATTGTACCACCGATGAAGTTTATTGTAACGATAGGTTATTAGAAATTATTGGGGTCGAGCGAGCAGAATTTACTCACACCCCCACAGCGCTATTAGATTTAATTCATCCAGAAGATTTACCCGAGATCAAAACTGTAGTTAGAAATCACCTGCTACACGGAGATAAATGTGAAGCTGAGTTTCGGATGCTGCACTCCTCTTCTGGGGAGTATCGTCATTGCGTGGCAAGGGGAAAAGCCCAAAGAGATGCTCGCGGCTATCCCTATCGGATGTCGGGAATTTTGAGCGACATTACGGAGAGTAGAAGGCTGAATGCTGCCCTTAAAGCTAGCGAATCTCGGTTTCAGCGTTTGGCAGAGACAAATATCGTAGGTGTGATATTAACGAAATTGAGTGGGGAAATTCTTGAGGCAAATCAAGCTTTTCTACAAATGGTGGGTTACACTCAGCAGGACTTAAAAGCGGGAAAGTTGCACTGGCAAAAAATGACACCACCAGAATATGCCGAGCAGAATCGACTTGTCATCGAACAACTGCGCACGGCTGGTAGTTTTAATTATTATGAAAAAGAGTATATCCGTAAAGACGGAACGCGAGTGCCAGTACTATTGGGTGCGGCAGTTGTAGAGCAGTCACCCGACACGGCAATTTGTTTTACTGTCGATTTGAGCGATCGCAAGCGCTCGGAAGCTGAAATTATCAAACTCAACCGAAATTTGGCGCGACGAGTCAACGAGTTGGAAACGCTGCTCGACGTGATTCCCCTGGGAATTGCGATCGCCCAAGATCCGAAATGCCAGTATATTCGCGTCAACTCAGCAATGGCAAAGCTCATGGGGCTATCACCAAATGCTAACGCTTCTAAAAGTGCGCCATTAGAGGAACGACCGGCATACAAAGTCTTCCGTCAAAGTCAAGAAATTCCTGCTTCCGAGTTACCCGTGCAACAAGCGGCAAGCAGCGGTAAACCAGTGTTAGATGTAGAGTTAGACTTAGTAATAAAAGAAGGTACGCCCCCAGTCAAATTACTTGGCAACGCCGCACCTTTATTTGACGAACAAGGTCAATGCCGAGGCAGTATAGGGGCATTTGTTGATATTACTGAGCGCAAGCGAATTGAAGAACAAGAACGATTTTTAGTTGAAGCTAGCAACATTCTGGCTGCTTCTCTGGACTATCAAACTATTTTGAATAACTTAGCTCAATCGATCGTACCGCAGCTAGCAGATTGGTGTAGCATTCACATTCTCGAAGCAGACGGCTCGATCCGGCAAGTGAGCGTGGCTCATTCCACATTATCTCAGGTACGGTGGCTAGAAGCTTTAGCTTGTCACTATCCTGTTAGCCCAAATAGCACGTTGGGCGTATCCCAGGTTATCCATACCGGGGAGTCAGTTTTATACCCAGAGATTGACGATAACTTACTCCAAAATCTCGCCCGCGATCGCGACCATTTGCAAAGTTTGCACCAAATTCAGATGAAATCGGCGCTGTGCGTCCCAATTCAAGCGCGCGGTAGGACGCTCGGAGCAATTAGTTTTGTGGCAGCTGAGTCACAGCGAGTCTATACTAATGCCGACTTGATATTTGCCGAGGATCTCGGTCGTCGGGCTGGGTTAGCAGTAGATAACGGGCGGCTTTATCAAGAAGCTAATGAAATTGGCGAAAATCTGCGTCAGGCGATCGTAATTTTGGGCGAACAGCAGCAACAACTGCGCGTCTTGCAGCGGATTGGCAACCTGCTCAACCAACGCTTAACTGACGTATCCGAGCTACTACACGTTATCGTCGGAGCTGTCTGTGATGGAATCCCCGATGCAGATTTTGCCGCGATCGCCACTTATAATTCTGCAACTGACGAATTAGAGACTTCTGCCACAGCAGGTATTGGCAAGGAAAGATTGCTCTTAACCGAAATTTTCGATCCCGATCTGGGAGTCTTGAGGCAGGTATTTGAGACTGGGGAAGCGCAGTTGATGAGAGGGAGCAGGGAGCAGGGAGCAGGGAGTAGGGAAGAGGGACAAGGGGGACAAGGGGGACAAGGGAGACAAGGGAGACAAGGGAGACAAGGGGGACAAGGAGTAATCCAAAATTCCCTCACTCCTAACTCCTCGCTCCTCGCCCCTAGTTCCTTGTATGCAGTGCCGATCGCTTCGATGAATGGAGAGCGTTTGGGTGTATTGGTGGTGGGAAATTGGCAAAATCTTGATGCCTTCGACCCCGAAGACCAAAATTTAATGGCAGCGGTAGGAGAACAGGCGGCGATCGCGATCGGGAATGCTCGCTTAATCGAGGCTTTAGAGGAAAGGGAAGAACGGCTAGCTGCTCAAAATTTGACTTTAGCTCAGCAAAATCGAGAACTGGAGTTAACCAGACAACGGATCGAGCAGCAAAATATCCAATTGATCGAAGCAGCGCGGCTGAAATCTCAGTTTCTCGCCACCATGTCTCACGAACTACGCACGCCCTTGAATGCCGTGATTGGTTTTGCGCAAGTTTTGTTACGTCAGCGTTCTGCGGCTTTGTCTGCAACTCAATCTGGCATGATCGATCGCATTTTGAGTAATGGCAAACATCTCCTTGCTTTAATTAACGATATTCTCGATCTATCTAAAATTGAATCAGGTCGGCTAGAACTGCAATTAGAATTAATTAGCTTAGATCGTCTCGTTTCATCAACTATTGATGAACTTAGACCTCTAGCGGAGCAGAAGCAATTACCTATATATGTCGATTTGCAAACAGAAAATGTGACAATTGTTAATGATAGCAACCGCCTGCGTCAAATATTAATCAACTTACTTTCTAATGCAATTAAATTTACTGAATCTGGTTGTATAGAAATCAAAACTTGCGAACTTTCAAATACGCAATTTATGCTGAGTGTCAAGGATACTGGTATTGGCATTGCTACATCGGAACTAGAGCATATTTTTGAAGAATTTCGTCAAGTCGATCAAACGACAACCCGAAAACATGGCGGGACTGGCTTAGGTTTAGCAATTACCAAATCGCTAGTCCACATGATGCAAGGCAAAATTTCAGTTGAAAGTCAACTAGGTAAAGGTTCGACATTTAACGTTGAGTTACCTAAAACAGTGACTGGTGACTAGGAAGCAGTTATCAGTTATCAGTTATCAGTTAATTCTGGCTTCTGACTTCTGCTCTGCTCCCTGCTCCCTATAGAGTGAAGCTATTAGTCCAATATTCTGCTAGCGTGAACTTAGTTCGATCGCTCTCTTTCCCCTACTCCCTGCTCCCTGCTCCCTACTCCCTAATTAATCAATGCCTGGACACGACATAATTGTCATTGGGGCTTCTGCTGGTGGCGTAGAAGCGCTGTCTCAACTGCTGAGTCTTTTACCGGCGGATATACCAGCGGCAATTTTTGTCGTGCTGCACGTTCCTTCTGAAGGTTATAGCATTCTCCCGAAAATTCTCAATCGGGCGATCGCCAAGCGTCAGAAGCAATCCTCGCTCAAGGCAATTCATCCTCAAGATGGCGAGCAGATCGAATATGGCAGAATTTATGTCGCACCACCCGATCTCCACTTGCTCGTCAAACGCGGCTCGATTTCTCTGGCTCACGGTCCCAAAGAAAACGGTCATCGCCCTGCGGTAGATACATTGTTTCGCACGGCAGCACGAGCATACGGACAACGGGTTGTGGGCGTTGTACTGTCGGGGACGCTAGATGATGGAACAGCAGGACTGATGGCGGTGAAGCAACGAGACGGCGTGGCGATCGTCCAAGATCCTAAAGAGGCAATGTATTCGGGAATGCCCCGCAGTGCAATTGAAAATGTAGAAGTCGATCGCATTTTACCCGTGGCAGAGATGGCAGCCTTGCTTGTAGAGCTAGCTCGCCAACCCATAGTAACAAAAACAGCAGCCATATCTGATGATATGGAAATGGAGGCTGACATGGCAGAACTAGAGTTAAATGCTATGCAAAACCCCGATCGCCCTGGCACACCCTCCCCGTATGCTTGTCCAGATTGTGGCGGCGTGCTGTGGGAACTGGATGAAGGAAGGCTGATGCGCTTCCGCTGTCGCACGGGTCACGCTTACTCTACAGATAGTTTACTTGCCGCTCAGTCAGAGTCATTGGAAGATGCACTATGGAGCGCACTACGGGCATTGGAAGAAAAAGCTGCCCTGACAGAGCGATTGGGAAATCGCTCCCGCGATCGCCAGCAAACTTATTCTGCTAAGCGGTTTGGAGAACAAGCGCGAGCCGCACATCACCAGGCTGCCCTGGTGCGCCAACTGATCTTGAGAAGTGACGGTAATGGCAGCGATACATCAACAGCTAATGGACAGGTGGTAGAATCGCAGAGTATTGCAGCCTCGGGAGTCACTCCTGAAGCAAAAATGGAACATCCTGCCTTGGAAGACTCCTCCTCGCTGCCTCAAAAAGTTGTAGCGATCTGCGCCTCCGCAGGAGGATTGAATGCTCTGAGCCAAGTTCTATCGGCATTACCCGCAAATTTTCCAGCTGCTATTACCGTAGTTCAGCATGTAAGTCCTCACTACCCTAGCCTGATGGCAGATATTCTCAGCCGTCGCACAAAGCTGCCCGTAGTACAAGCCCGATCGGGAGATTATTTGCGTACGGGAACAGTTTACATTGCGCCGCCAGACCATCACCTACTGGTCAATGCAGATGGTAGCCTGTCGTTGTCTCATTCAGAACTCGTACATTTTGTTCGTCCTTCAGCAGATTTACTCTTTGAATCGGTAGCCGCTAGTTTTAAGCAACAGGCGATCGCAGTTGTTCTGACGGGTGCGGGTAGCGATGGTGCGATGGGAGCCAGGGCGATCGAAGAAATGGGCGGAACCGTAATTGTCCAAGACTACAAAACTGCTGAATTTGGTGGAATGCCAGAAGCAGCCATTAATACTGGCGTTGTCGATCTGGTTTTACCTTTGAACGAGATTGCCCCTACCTTGGTAAAACTAGTTGCGGTTGAGGTAAAGGGATGAGGGATGAGGAATGACGGATGAGGCTAATGCTGAGTTTGAAGCGCTAATTAACTATATTAAACGCAATCGCGGATTTGATTTTACAGGGTACAAGCGATCTAGTTTGATGCGGCGAGTGCGCAAACGAATGCAGGCGCTCGACCTTGAGAACTTCAGCGATTACATGGATCGCCTAGAGGTAGCGCCAGAGGAATTCGTCCATTTGTTCAACACAATTTTGATCAATGTCACGTCCTTTTTTCGCGATCGCGCTACCTGGGAGTACGTGATGACAGAAATTGTGCCTCGAATTACTGCCCGCAAGGAACCTACAGACCCAATTCGGATTTGGAGTGCTGGCTGTGCTTCGGGACAAGAGGCTTACACTTTAGCAATGGTGATGGCTGAAGCAGTGGGAGTCGAGCAGTTGCGTCAGCGCGTCAAAATTTATGCGACAGATGTGGATGAAGAAGCGCTCAACCAAGCCCGTCACGCTACTTTCAACGAACGAGAGGTGAGTTCCGTTCCGCCGGAAATGTTAGAACTTTATTTTGAGAATTCCAATGGGATTTATACTTTTCGTAAAGACCTCCGCCGTTCGGTGATTTTTGGTCGTCATGACTTGTTACAAGATGCACCTATTTCCCGCATTGACTTATTGTTATGTCGCAATGCATTGATGTATTTCAATACTGAAACTCAATCGAGAATTATTGCCCGCTTTCACTTTGCTTTAAATGATGCTGGCTTCTTATTTTTAGGTAAAGCAGAAATGCTGCTCAGTCACGGCGATTCTTTCACGCCGATCGATTTGAAGCGACGAATTTTTATTAAAGTTCCTAAAGGAAATATGCGCGATCGCTTGTTGCTTATGGAGAACAATCATGCAGATGACGAAGCAAATTATCTAGCTAGCCTCGTCCGCATTCGGGATACAGCATTCGACCTCAACCCCACGTCACAGATAGCGATCGATGTCAATGGACTACTCACATTAGCTAACGAACGCGCCCGCAACTTATTTAATATTCACCCTAGAGATTTTGGTCGTCCGCTGCAAGACTTAGAAATTTCTTACCGTCCTCTAGAACTGCGTTCTCGGATCGACCAAGCTTATGCCGAACGGCGTGCTATCAGCCAAACAGAGGTAGAGTGGATTTCTGCCTCTGGAGAGACTTTATATTTTGACGTACAAATATCGCTCCTGCAAGACATTAACGGAAGAATGCTGGGATGCAGCATTGTTTTTATCGATATCAGTCGCGCTCGAAGGTTGCAAGAGGATCTAGAACATTCCAATCAAGAATTGGAAATGGCTTATGAAGAATTGCAGTCAACCAATGAAGAATTAGAGACAACCAACGAAGAGTTGCAATCCTCAAATGAAGAACTGGAGACAACTAACGAGGAACTGCAATCGACTAACGAAGAATTGGAAACCATGAATGAAGAATTGCAATCTTCCAACGAAGAGTTGCAGACAATTAACGAAGAACTGCGATTGCGCAGCAACGAACTGAATCAAGTCAACGCCTTTCTAGCATCGATCCTCACTAGTCTTCGCGGTGGAGTGGTCGTCGTGAATCGCGAACTGCAAGTCCAAGTTTGGAATAATAAAGCCGAAGATCTCTGGGGCTTGCGTAGTCACGAAGTTGAAGGACAACATTTTTTAAACTTGGATATCGGTCTACCAGTCGGACAGATGCGACAGCAAATCCGGTCTTGTCTAGCGGGAGAATCTCGCTCTATTGAGGTGATTCTAGATGCGATTAATCGACGCGGTAAGGCGATTCAATGTAAAGTCACTCTCACCCCTTTACTGGATGCAAGGCAAGGAATTCATGGGGTAATCATGTTGATGGAAGAACAAGAGTCAGCGAACAGGGAGCAGTGAACAGGGAGGAAGAGAGCTGAGGGAGCTGAGGGAGAGTCGCCCAGCTGAGGACTAGCGATCGGTGACTCCTCGATAACTGACAACTGATAACTGTTTAAATAAAGCTTTTGACTGAGTTATTATCTTCCTTTAAGTAGGTTTGAGAGGATCGCTTTATTAGCTATTTTTGTACTAAATAGCTGCATAAAAGTGAAAAAAAATAATGTTGGCTACCGTACATACATCACTTAACTTACATTAATGTTATTGCTATAAATATTGTCTTTTTATCAAAGCCTTCGCGTTAGAAATAATACCTGTGTTTACCGATTCAAGCAAGCCGACGGCTAAAATTACCGAAAAATAGCAATTTTGACAGAATTTTTTTAAAACCATGTATATATTGTTGCTCGCTGTTTTATTTCATACCACAATTGATGTCAGGTCAAAGCGCTGCCTTGCTTTTACCTTGAGAGGGTCAGGTTTAGCTGAATTGCCGAGCGCCATACAACACATGGTCAACCCACGGCTACAATCTCAATTGGTGGAGGTGTAAAATGGACGCGAGGCTATTTAATCAAAAAATACAAGCCACCTATAAACAAGCAGCCTTGTTATACAAGCGCACTAAAGTAGCATCGTTAGAGCAACGGGAAGAACTACTAGAACAATCGCTAGAAGAACTACGGATAACCCTAGAGGAATTGCACGTAGCAGAAGAAGAAATATTAGCCCAAAATGAAGAACTGGCGATCGTTCGTACTCAAATTGAGATCGAGCGCCAGCGTTACCTAGACTTATTCGAGTTTGCCCCCGATGGTTACATTGTGACAGATGCAATTGGAAAAATTCGCGAAGTCAATCGCGCTGCTGCTAATCTACTCAACGTGCCGCAG
>NZ_JBOFLP010000066.1:0-25733 GCF_051657925.1 Chroococcidiopsis sp. | reverse complement strand
AAACAGCAACCCCAGGTATCGTAATTGACACAAGGTAAATCTTCGCCAATTGCATCTAAAACTTGTCGCAGTGGATTGGGTGAAGGGCTGTAAGATAAACCGGAGTAGAGGGAAGGTCCAGAATCAAATTTAAAACCGTTGCGTTCAAAACCGTGCGCCGCACCCCCAGGTGTTGAGTAGCTTTCGCAGACAATAACATCAAATCCATACTGCGCCAAAATTGCCGCACAGCTCAAACCACCAATTCCACTTCCAATGACGATGACATCCGTTTCCACTGTTTTAGATTTCCTTGCGCGATCGAAACAATTCACAATTCACGATTCAAGAACGATTTTCCTAGCTTACTTATCGGAATTATCTTCTTGCTGTTGACGATGTTTTTCTAACAATTTTAGGTAGGTAGGCATTGCCCGCCCTACATCTGTATTAAAACGTCAACACGGTACGAATTGATTCCCCTCTATGCATCAAATCGAAGGCATCATTAATTTTTTCTATTGGCATTGTGTGAGTAATCAAATCGTCAATATTAATTTTGCCTTCCATATACCAATCGACAATTTTAGGTACGTCAGTGCGCCCTCTCGCACCACCAAAAGCCGAACCTTTCCAAACTCTCCCTGTTACTAATTGAAACGGACGAGTGCGAATTTCTTCACCCGCAGCAGCAACGCCAATAATAATACTTTCACCCCAACCTTTATGGCAGCATTCTAATGCTTGACGCATGACATTGACGTTGCCAATACATTCAAAACTATAATCAGCGCCGCCTTTAGTTAACTCTACTAAATAGGGAACTAAATCGCCTTCCACTTCTTTCGAATTGACAAAATGTGTCATGCCAAACTTTTCGGCGATCGCCCGTTTACTAGGATTAACATCTACACCAACAATCATCTCTGCGCCTACCATTCGCGCCCCTTGGATGACGTTTAAACCAATCCCCCCCAAACCAAAAACGACAACCTTTGAGCCTGGTTCGACTTTTGCCGTATACACAACTGCACCAATACCCGTAGTTACACCACAACCGATGTAACAAACTTTGTCAAAAGGTGCATCTTCACGGATCTTGGCAACAGCAATTTCTGGTAGTACTGTATAGTTAGCAAAAGTGGATGTTCCCATGTAGTGGTGGAGCTTCGTGCTATTTAAAGAAAAGCGACTCGTACCATCGGGCATCAACCCCTTGCCTTGAGTCATGCGAATAGCTTGACAGAGATTTGTTTTACGACTGAGACAATATTCGCACTGACGGCATTCGGGAGTGTAAAGAGGAATGACGCGATCGCCCGCTTTAACGCTCTTGACTCCCTCCCCTACTTCCACGACAACCCCAGCCCCTTCATGCCCTAAAATTGCAGGAAATAAGCCCTCTGGGTCTTTACCAGAAAGAGTATAAGCATCGGTATGGCAAACTCCAGTCGCTTTGATTTCGACTAAGACTTCCCCTGCTTTTGGTCCTTCTAGCTGTACTGTCTCCAGTTGCAAAGGTTTTCCAGGTTCGTAGGCAACAGCTGCTCTGACATCCATAATTCATCCTCGCGATCGCTATGACTAGCTTACAGTTGTCAGTTGTTAATTGTCAGTTGTCAGGGAGCAGTTATCAGTGACCAGTGACCAGTGACCAGTGACCAGTTAACAATCCACTACACCCCACACCCCACACCCCACACCCCACACCCCACACCCTATTTACTTCTAGCCACCAGTCACTAGTCACTCTCTACTGTCAACCACCTATTACCAATTACCTATTACCACTTATGACTAATCTGTCTAAAGAAAGAGGAGAACGGGCGGCTATTTTGTCATTTTGAATACAGATTGAGTACAGATATTTCCAGCGTTCAATTGCGTAGCATCACCAATTGCCGAGCGTTAAAGTTCACCAATTTTATATCTGCATTTATGCAGAGGGGGCTGCTAGGATGTCTATTACAAAGCGAGAATCTGGAAGTGCGATCGTCTTTGAGGCTCATAACGGTGGTGTGGTGGCATTCTGTCGTCAAGGTGCTTGTTATGTAAATCCTCTGTGTACGTCGGGTGTTAAGAGTAGTGTTTTATCTCTGATGCCGAAAGATGTAGTCTTAGAGGAGTTGCAAACGACATCTGAGTTCTTGGAATTGCTGGCAAAGAAGTAGAGTAAAGGCTTGCGTCGTTCTAGGTTAGGTAGGGTGTGTTACGTCAGCGCGTAACGCACCAAAAACTGAGAGTGATGCGTTACGCCCAAGGCTAACGCATCCTACGTAGATTTCAAAAATTAAATACGAATTTTATATACACCTCAGTTGTTAAATTTTTTTCTTAATTTTTTGTTAAATAAAACACAATTTTGACTCCAAGAGATTTGGTGTTATGTAACGTTGATTATCTTTGGTAATTATTAGTTATTTTTGATACAAATTGTCCTGTGTTCTAATCCTTATGATGCGCTATGTCCGCGCAGCTTTAGGGGGATTTGAATGCCGAAAACGCTTTTCAAAGTCGATCTAACTAAGCCAATGGATCGACAGGAACTACCTGGACACAACCGCTGGCATCCTGATATTCCTGCCGTGGTTTCGGTGAACCCAGGTGATGTCTTCCGCATTGAGTGTAAAGATTGGACGGACGGACAGATTAAAAATAACGATAATCCTGACGATATCCGCGATGTCGATTTAACGGTCGTCCACGTATTGAGCGGTCCCATCTGGGTCAACGGCGCTCAACCAGGAGACATATTAGTTGTCGATTTGCTCGATATTGGCGCTTTGCAAGGCGATGAGTGGGGCTTTACGGGCATTTTTGCCAAAGACAACGGTGGTGGCTTTCTGACCGACCACTATCCCAATCATGCTAAGGCAATTTGGGATCTGGAGGGAATTTATACCAGTTCCCGTCACATCCCAGGCGTGCGCTTTGCTGGTATTACTCACCCTGGTTTGATTGGTTGCGCTCCCTCACACGACTTACTGGCAACATGGAATAAACGAGAAGCAGAGTTAGTTTCAACAGCTCCCGATTTACGGACATATGGAGCGGGATTAGCGGCGAATATGCCAGTTTATGCGGCTCTACCAAACCCCAAAAATGCCATTTTAGGACAGGTAGCACCAGGGGATTTCAATCGCATTGCGGCTGAAGGTGCGCGTACCGTCCCACCACGCGAACACGGTGGTAACTGCGATATCAAGAATCTCTCCAAAGGAACGCGGATTTATTTCCCCGTTTACGTGGAAGGTGCAAAGCTATCGATGGGAGATATTCATTTCTCGCAAGGAGATGGAGAAATCTCGTTCTGTGGTGCAATTGAGATGTCCGGTTACATCGATCTTCACGTAGACATCATCAAGGGTGGCGTGGAAAAATACGGCATGGTCAACCCGATTTTCAAGCCAGGTCCCGTAGAGCCTCGTTATTCAGAATATCTCGTATTTGAAGGGATTTCCGTAGACGAATATACAGGCAAACAATACTTCATGGACGTGCATATTGCCTACCGTCGTGCTTGCTTAAATGCGATCGAATATCTGAAGAAATTCGGTTTTACAGGCGAACAAGCCTATTTATTACTCAGTTGTGCACCAGTAGAAGGACGAGTTAGTGGTATCGTCGATATCCCCAATGCTTGTTGTACGCTAGCAATTCCGACGGAGATTTTCGACAAGAATATTTTGCCTGTTTAGTCATTGGTCATTTGTAGTTCGCGATGTGCAACTTTTTCTTGTTCCCCCCTTTTTTAAGGGGGGCTAGGGGGGATATTTTCGTGAGAATCGCAGATTTGCGATCCCCCAACCCCCTTCAAAAGGGGGCAATCGATCGGTCGCACATGAGGTTAGTTACTAATTTTTGACTTTTGACTTTTGACTTTTGACTTTTGACTTCCCCTAGCCTCCAGCCCCTAGCCCTTAGTTATGCCTTTATACGAATTTCGTTGCGATGATTGCGGTGTATTTGATGAATGGCGATCGCTGGCAGAATGTAATAATCCTGCCAATTGCCCAACTTGTGAAGAACCCGCCAAAAAAGTTTTTGCCCCACCAATGTTGTTGTCTGGTTCGATACGACTGAAACAGGAATCAGAACCAAAGTTAGTCAAACGCGATCGCGAACCCGAACAACCCCGCCTGAGAAGTCATAATAACGGTCGCCCCTGGATGATTAACCATTAAAACTGGAAAAACAACGAGATTGAAAATTTTGGAAATATGCTGCAAGTATACGATCTATTTACCTGAGTAGATGGAGCGAACTGCGTAGAATTTCTCCATCATTAGAGCTATACTGCCTAGCCTCTAGGCAAAAGCTCTGATTCTGCTATAGTTCAAGAAACTCCCGATGAGAACGAACTTAGATCGGAACGAACTCAAATATGCCGCAGTCTAGCCCATACCAACCCGTTCTATTGCGAATATTGCATGGTATCGCTGCATTACTAGTCCTTTTAGCCTTAAGTTCCGGTTTTTTAGTTTACAACACCTATGACAAACGTTGGGGTAGTCTTGCATTACCCACACTAGGAGATATTCAAGGTATTCATGGCACGATTGCTCTGACATTCCTATTATTTTTACCACTGTTTGTTCTATACAGCTTTCATCTTGGCTATCGTCGTCTATTACAAGAGCAGTCTTTTAGTCAATTGAAACAGTTTGGTAAACCAGTTTGGTGGATATCATTACACCGCTTGGCAAATACATTAATGTTGCTTGCAGTAACGTTTGCTGTGGTAACTGGTCGAATGATGAAAGAAGAATGGCTTCCTGCTGGAGAAATTTATCATCAATGGTATCTAGCTCATCTAGTTGCGTGGAGCTGCGTGTTTGCTAGTCTCGCATTACATCTACTGATGGGAATCAAAGTCGGCGGAGTCCCATTACTAGTATCGATGTTTGATTGGAAAATACGCGATGAGGATACTCCACGTTTTTGGCTTCAAGGAATTAAAATTAACCACTCTAGTTTAATTTTAAAAGTTATTGAAAGTGTTGCGATCGGAGGCATCATAATGGCATTCATTCTGCCTGTTTTCAACCCATAAGTGCAGATGTCTAACAATCCTGTTGCAAGTCACTACACGCTCGATCGCCGAGATTTTTCGATTATCCGTCCAAGCCACTGCGATTATGCTGAATTATTACCTTGAGTTCTGTTTCTCCATATAAAATTAAATTAAAAACGCTATATGAGCTTAACTTGTCAACAACTACTACAAAAGCATCCTCAAGCGTGGCAAGAAGCTACGATCCATCCTTTCTTGAAACAATGCCAACAAGGGACGATTCAGCCGCAACAGTTTAATACTTGGTTGGTACAAGACTATTTATTTGTGATAGATTTTACCCGTTTTCTCGCGAGAATTTTGGCGATCGCACCCCCGCACAATTTCGATATTCTTTTGGCTGGATTGAGCGCCCTCAAAGACGAACTCAACTGGTTTCAAGCCAAAGCCGCCGAACGCCAACTACAACTCAATACTGACAAACAGCCTATCTGCATTGAGTATTGCAATTATATGCAAAGCTTATCTGCAATGCCCTATGCCATACAAGCTACAGCACTTTGGGCGATCGAGTTAGCCTACAATCAAGGCTGGCAATTACCTGGAGCCATGCCCCCACCCTACACCGAATTTGCCGATCGCTGGGGTAATCCCGATTTTACGACTTACGTAGGCTACTTAGAACAGCAAGCAAACGCAGCTTTGAGCGCAGCCTCAGAGGAGTTGCAGCAACAAGCCATAGCAGCTTTCTTGAATGTTGCTCGATTAGAAAAAGATTTCTGGCAAATGGCGTATGAAGTTGCCAGTTGATAGTTGACTGTTAACAGTTTTTATGCAGCGTATCATTTGTCACAGCGACTAAAAAGAAATCATCAGTCGTGGGGTAGGTATTGCATCGGCGATCGCTCAAATGTGACGAATTCAAGATTTAATAGAGTATAAATAGCTCTGCCAATTAGAATGGTCAAGAATTTAGTTTAGGCGTAAGCTATGGATAACGCCCCCATTCTCAATGCTACTGCGATTCTGATTGTAGACGACGATAAACTCATACGGCAGCAAATGCGCCGCGTGATGGAGCAGGCTGGATATCAGGTAGTAGAAGCGAATGATGGCGAACAGGCAATAGCGGCTTACACTCAGTTTCGTCCCAGTCTCGTACTGCTAGATGCTGTTATGCCCGTGACGGATGGGTTTGCCTGCTGTCGGCACTTGCGTAGTTTTCCCGATGGCGATAGCGTGCCAATATTAATCGTGACTAGGCTCAATGATGCAGAATCGCTCCAACTCGCTTTTGATGCGGGTGCAACTGATTTTATTACCAAACCAATTAACGACATAGTTTTACGGCAGCGAGTACGGCATTTATTACAAGCTAGTCGGACAATGGCAGAATTACGCGCCTCTACGGACATAGCCCAAGCATCGCGCCAACAAGTTACCAATATTTTAGAAAGTATCAGCGATGGCTTTTTTGCCTTAGACAATGAGTGGCGATTCACCTACATTAATCAACACGCCCAAATATTTCTACAAAAAACGCGAGCAGAGTTAATCGGTAAAAATATTTGGGATGAGTTTCCCGAAGCAGTAGGGTCTACTTTTGACCAAGAATATCGCCAAGTCAGAGCGCAACAAATTGCAGTTGCATTTGAAGAATTCTATCCCCCGCTCAACACTTGGTTTGCCGTTCATGCCTATCCTGCAAAAGATGGCATATCAGTCTATTTTCAAAACATTAACGAGCGCAAACGCCTAGAAGCGATCGCCCGTACGCGAGAACAGGAACTGTCTGATTTTCTAGAAAATGCCAGCGTCGGCATACACTGGGTAGGAGCAGATGGAATTATTGTCTGGGCAAACCAAGCTGAATTAAATCTGCTCGGTTACACTCGCGAAGAGTACATCGGACAACACATTGCCAAATTTCACGCCGATCGAGAAGCGATCGATGATATTTTGCAACGCCTCAATGCTGGCGAAACATTGTGCGACTACGAGGCGCGGTTGGTATGCAAAGATGGTTCTACCAGAGATGTATCGATCAGCTCTAACGTTTTTTGGAAAGACCAGCAATTTATCCACACGCGCTGCTTTACACGCGATATCACCGATCGCAAACAAGCCGAAGCAGAACTGCAACGTCAAAATTTGCGATCGCAATTGTTTGCCGAAATTACCCTGAAAATTCGTCAATCGCTCCAACTGGAATCGATCCTCCAAACTACCGTCAACGAAATTCAAAAGTTTCTCCGAGCAGATCGGGTCATTATTTTTCGCTTATGGTTGGATGGTTCTGGAAATGTCGTGCAGGAAGCCGTAGTCAACGGCTATCCAGCGATTTTAGGACAACATATCTACGATCCTTGTTTTGGGGAGGAATACATTCAGAAATACCGACAAGGACGCATCAGCGCTATTCACGATGTCGAGCAAGCAGAAATGCACGCTTGCCACAAAGAACTTCTCCAACAATTTGGAGTCCGAGCTAATCTCGTCGTTCCGATTTTCCTCAAGCGAGAACTCTGGGGTTTGCTGATTGCCCATCAATGCAGTAGTCCCCGTGTTTGGAGCAGTTTTGAAACCGAATTATTACGGCAACTGAGCGATCAAATCGGCATTGCTCTCGCCCAAGCTCAAATGCTAGCCGAAGAAACCCGCTACGCGCAAGAACTAGCCCGTTCTAACGCGGAACTGCAACAATTTGCCTCAGTTGCTTCCCACGACTTGCAAGAGCCACTACGCAAAATTCAAGCCTTTGGCAACCGCTTGAAAGCCAGTTGTGGAGATCTTCTCAACGAGCAAGGACGAGATTCCCTAGAACGAATGCAGAATGCAGCCGGACGGATGCAAACTCTGATTGACGATCTCTTAATGCTGTCCCGCGTCACGACTAGAGCGCAACCTTTTGTAACTATCGATCTCAATCGAGTCGTAAAAGAAGTATTATCCGATCTAGAGGTGAGGATACAGCAGACTGGGGGTAAGGTGGAAGTTAGTCCCCTACCTAAAGTTGATGCCGACCCAGTACAGATGCAGCAGTTATTACAAAATCTCTTGAGTAATGCACTGAAGTTTCACAAACAAGACACGCCTCCAGTGGTTAAGCTTTCCAGCCAACTATTCGATTCCCAACAACAACCAGTTACAGATGGTGCGATCGCCACATCATGTCAAATTGTAGTGGAGGATAATGGTATTGGTTTTGAGCAAAAGTATCTCGATCGGATCTTCAATGTCTTTCAACGCCTGCACAGTCGCAGTCAATACGAGGGTACAGGAATCGGACTAGCAATTTGCCGTAAAATTGTCGAACGACATCAAGGCAATATTACAGCTCAAAGTAGTCCAGGGCGAGGAGCTAAATTTAGTGTTACTCTGCCAATTAAACAACTCGTAGGAGATAACTTAGAGTGAAAGGGCGACGCACCACTGTCACAATTCTCATGGCTGACGATGACGAAGACGATTGCATGTTAGCAAGAGAAGCGCTGGCAGAAAGTCGCTTGGCTAACGATCTCTATCTCGTGCGCGATGGCGAGGAATTAATGGATTACCTACATCAGCGCGGTCAATATACTGACCTGAAGCTTGCCCCTCGTCCAGGGTTGATTTTACTCGATCTCAACATGCCCAAGAAAGACGGACGCGAGGCACTACGGGAAATTAAGGCAGACCCGCAATTAAAACATATACCAGTAGTCGTATTGACAACTTCCAAAGCAGAGGAAGATATTTATCGTAGCTATGAATTAGGCGCTAACTCTTACATCACTAAACCAGTCACTTTTGCCTCCTTGGTAGAGGTCATGAGGACTATCGGCAAATATTGGTTTGAAATTGTAGAACTACCACTGCAATCGGTGGGAAACGGACATGGACACTGAGCGAGTCAAAGTACTTTTAGTTGATGACGACGAGGATGACTATGTCTTGACGCGGGACTGGTTAGCAGCAGCTCAAGGCACAACATTCGATTTAGACTGGGTAAGTTCTTATGACGAGGCAATCGAGACGATCGCCCAGTGTCAACATGACATTTACTTGCTCGACTACCGTTTGGGCGATCGCAATGGTTTAGAATTGCTTCAAGCTGCTGTAGCTGAAGGTTGTGCCGCACCAATTATTTTACTCACGGGCAAAGGCGATCGCGAAATCGATATCGAGGCGATGAAGGCAGGAGCAGCCGACTATCTAGAAAAAACTCAGTTGAGCGCACCTTTACTAGAACGTTCCATTCGCTACGCCCTCGAACGCCAGCACACTCAGCAACAAATTCGCGCCCAAGCCGAATTGCTCGATGTCGCCACCGATGCCATTATCGTTAGATCGCTGGATGACAAAGTTTTATATTGGAACAAGGGAGCAGAACTTCTCTACGGTTGGCAAGCACAAGAGGCGATCGGGCAAAATCCTAACTTGTTAATCTACAACGAGAGTCTCGTCGATCAGCTACTAGAGATTCACTCAGCTTTAAAGCAAACAGACACTTGGCAAGGCGAGTTACATCAAGTCACTAAAAACGAGAAACCAATTGTTGTCTACAGTCGTTGGACCTTAGTACGCGATCGCCACGCTCAGCCTAAGTCTATTCTTGTTGTCAATACTGATATTACTGAGAAAAAACTCTTAGAAGCTCAATTTTTACGCGCTCAACGTTTGGAAAGTATTGGTACTCTTGCCAGCGGCATCGCTCATGATTTGAACAATGTCCTAGCGCCAATTTTGATGACGGCTCAGTTATTGGAATCTCAGATGCACGACGATCGCAGTCAGCGACTTTTGCCAATCGTGATTACCAATGCCAAACGGGGTGCGGCTTTGGTCAAACAGGTACTCTCTTTTGCACGAGGTTTGGAAGGAACGTATACAAACTTACAAATCAAGCACTTAATATCAGAAATTCGCCAAATCGCCAAACAAACCTTTCCAAAATCGATCGAGATTCAGACTAACATTGCCTCCAATTTGTGGTCTGTCTCTGGGGATGCGACTCAACTACATCAAGTTCTAATGAATCTCTGCGTCAACGCTCGCGATGCCATGCCCAATGGTGGAGTGTTGACAATTTCTGCCGAAAACTTTACAGCAGACGAACACTACGCCAGGATGAACTTGGAGGCAAAAGCTGGCTCCTACATCGTCGTTACCGTAAGAGATACAGGTCAGGGAATGTCGCTGGAAACCCAGGAAAGAATTTTTGAGCCATTTTTCACGACCAAAGAACTCGGTAAAGGCACGGGACTGGGACTATCCACTGTCATGGGTATTGTTAAAGGTCACAATGGATTTATTCAAGTTTGGAGCGAACTCGGTAGAGGTACGGAATTTCAGGTCTATCTACCAGCAGTGGCAGTTGTAGAATATCATCGGCAGACAGAACAAGACACGCCCTATGGGAACGGCGAGTTGATTTTGGTTGTGGATGATGAAGCTGGCGTGCGCGAGGCAACAAAAACTTCTCTAGAGACTTTTAATTATAAAGTTGTCACTGCTAGTGACGGAATTGAGGCGATCGCGACCTACGCCGAACACCGCGATCGCATAGATTTAATATTAATTGATATGTTAATGCCTGCAATGGACGGCATTACCACAATTCGTACTATACAAAAACTCAATCCCCAAACTAAAATTATTGCCACTAGTGGTTTAGCCGCTCAAGACAAATTCCACGGCATGACAGACGTAGAAGTAAAAGCCTTTTTAGCAAAACCCTACACCGCCCAAGAATTATTGCAAACAATTCAACAAGCTCTGTGTTCGCAACCAAGTTATTGTTAGTTGTTGGTTGTTGGTCATTTGTCATTTGTGAATAGGGTAGTGGGTAATTGGTAGTTGCTTCCTCAGCTCCCCCAGCAACCTTGCGCTCCGCGACTCTCTCTTCTTCCCCTCACTCCTCACTCCTTGCTCCTCGCTCCTCAATATCCGCCTAAAATTCCGCGTTTCTTTGCTTGGCGTTCTGCTAGTCGGAATAGTCCTATCCCTAGAGCAAAATAGACGACTCCATTGATGAAAGCGATCGCTATATGAGTTAAATTTAGACTTTCTCCGCGTGCCATCAAAGCTCTTAATATTCCTGCACTTGGAGCGATTGGTAATAAACTTGCTAAAACCCGGGCAAATCCCGTCGATGCTTCTATGGGAGTAGCTAGGAGAAATAATAAGCCAAATTGAAATATTACTTGTAATTGGCTTACCTGCTTAAATAATAAAGCTAAAGCTCCAATTATAAAAGCAATCCCATTCGCTCCCATTAATACAGTTATGAGAGGTAAAATCAAAACTGGAGGAAAATCGAGACGGCTGCCAGTTAAGAGCATTATAGTTAATAAAATGCTCAAAACAAAAGCTAATTGCAACGTTATCGCTGCTAGCGAGCGAATTAAAAATACTTTGACTGCCCCGAATTGAGATAGAAAAAGTTGTTCGAGCGTGCCAGTTTGAGCTTCGTACTGAATTCTATTAGCAACGTTGCCCATAACAAATAAAACTAAGCTCCAAAGCACGTAGCCAATAACTATTGAATCGAGGCGATCGCCTAATTGAAAACTCGCTCCAGCAACGTAACGAGCGCTCAAAAACAATCCGTAAAAGATCGAAACAGTAACTATAATAATACCAACAACTTCTATTGGATAGCGACGTTGTAAAATCCAAGTTCGTTTTAATTCTGCAAAAAATAACTCAATCATTAATATTATTACCTTGTTTCACAATCTGTAAAAATATTTCTGTTAAATTAGCTTGTTCTTTCACTACAGATTGAATTTGTAAAGGCTGGAGAATAGCAAAAACTTTATAGAGTAATTCCGGGCGATCGATGTAAATAAATTTTCTGGCTTCAATCTCTAAACCAATTGTTTCTAATTCTAGCATTCTTGTTTCATCTAAAGCGGCTTCCATTTCAATCTTGTAAGCCGTACCAGAAAATTGTTGAATCAATTTTTGTGTGGGTGCTTCTGCCAAAATCTCGCCTTTTTGAATAATCGCAATTCGGTCTGATAAAATTTCTGCTATTTGTAATTGGTGAGTTGTCAGCAAGATAGCACAACCGGTAGCAGCAATTTCGCGGACGAGAATTTTTACATCCTCAGTTGCTTCTACATCTAATCCTAAAGTTGGTTCATCTAATAATAAAAGTTTAGGACGATGAACTAAGGCTACAGCAAATGCTAATTTCTGTTGCATTCCCCGTGAAAGTTGCTCTACTGGAGTATGTCGCTTGGCTAATAAGTCAAATCTTTCTAAAAGATCTCTTCCGGCAAGACGTGCTTCGCGTCGAGTTAGTCCTTTTAATACGCCAAAATATTCTAAATTTTCCTCTGGAGTCAATCGCCAGTAGAGGTTACGATTCCCTTCTAAAACTGCACCCAGGTTTTGTAACGCTGAAGCATTGCGTTGAGGATCTTTACCTACAATTTTCACCGAACCAGAATCAGGCTGAATTAAACCCGCCATCATTTTGATACTAGTTGTTTTACCTGCACCATTGGGACCAAGAAAAGCTAATATCTCTCCTGGGTAGATGGTTAAGGAAACATCCTTCACTGCTGGTACATTTTGTTTATTCCGACGGAAAGTTTTTTTGAGATTATACGCTTCTAAGGCTTTCATAAAAAATTAGTGTGTAGGGTGGGCAATGCCCACCTTACAATTGATATTAAATACTTTTCAAAATCTTATCTTCAGTAGCATAGTCTAGTAATTCTTTTCCAGTCCACGGAGAAATTTCTGTTGGTGGATGCGATCGCTGCCAGTCAATTGTTGTTTTTAGCGCCTGCTCTAGCGTGACAACTTCGCTATAACCGAGTTCCTGACGAATGCGGGTGGTATCTACAAACCAGTGTTGAGCCGTGTTGTATGGTAGGTTCCAGTCTGTCGGTAAAGCTTCTCTGGCAACAGTTACGATTTTGCCTTGCCAGCCTGCGACTCGTCCAACTCTGTTCAGTCTTTCTGCCTCGGTTAATTCTGTATCTGCAACATGATAAATGCGTCCCTTAGCACGTTCGTTTGTGGCTGCCAAAGCGATCGCGTAAGCAACATTCTCTACATACCCATAGGAACCGCGCCATTGAGCTATGCTTTCTGGCAAGACGATCGCCGGACGGTTTTCATCCATTCGCTTTAAGTAGGGAAATAGACGGTTGAGAGGATCTTGCGTTCCATAAACCATTGGCAACCGTACAATTGTACCAGTTAAATCGGGATAATTCATCACCACCCGTTCGACCAAAATCTTTTCATAATCTGCCGGAGCGTTCAGCGGTCTTTCAGCCATTTCCCGAAATAAATGTAGTTGCTGGCGCAAGGCTGAATTTTCGGTTAGAGGAACCGACTCAACTGGAGTCGATTCAATTTGCAGAAATACTGTATAAGCGCGATAGACATCCATACTACTAACAGCAACAACGCGCTCTGCAATATTCTGAAATACATTCATCAACGCGATCGCCTCTGCCTCGGTGTAGGGAAACATATCGACGACAACTTGAGGAGAAAGACGCTCAAATTCGCTTTTCATCTGGGTAAGCTTGGAGCGATCGCCTAGTAAATGTTGTATACCATTGGGTAACTCTGCTGCTGTTTTTCCTCGATGGAAAACGGTGACTTCATGTCCCATTGCGGACAATTGCCTGACTACGGGAGGACCAATAAAATTCGTTCCTCCGATAACTAAGATTTTCATATTTACTCCTTGACGGGAAAGTCAAAAGTTAAAAGTTAAAAGGCAAAACCAAAGATCGCCAATTACCAATTACCAATTACCAATTACCTATCTAGGTATTTTTTGAATGACACGATCGATCAATCCATAATCTTTTGCTGCTTCAGCGTCGAGATAAAAGTCTCGTTCTGTATCGAATTTGATTTGTTCTACTGACTGACCAGTATTAGCAGCGAGTAGGCGATTAACTGTTTCTCTTAAATGCGCAATTTCTCTAGCTGCGACTTCGATATCGCTGGCTTTTCCTTGAGCGTTACCTAATGGCTGTGCGATCGCAATTCGTGCATTCGGTAAAGCCGATCTTTTCCCTTTTGCGCCGGAAGAAAGTAATAATGCAGCTATTTCCTTTGCGGTTCCAATACAGACGGTACATATATCCGCCTGAATTTGAGTCATTGTATCGTAGATAGTTAATGCAGCCGGAGCTAAACCATCTGAACTGTTGATATATAGAAAAATATCTCGTTCTGCATCTTCTGCATCGAGAAATAGCATCTGTGCCACAATTAAATTAGCTATTTCTTCTGTAATTCCACCTCTTAAAAAGATTACTCTCGTAGCCAGCAAGCGAGAATAAATATCAAAGCCTTGTTCTCTGAATGACGGTTGAATAATAAAAGGGAGGTTGGGTTGTTCGGAAAAATTCATCATTGCAGCCTCCTAGTTTAATCTCATTGCACTAAGGCGTATAGTTAAAGGCTATATAGATACAGTTACCCGCTTGAGAGCGAGAATCATAGACAAATGAATTTAATTACTCATTGCTGTCAAGAAAACTAACCAAAATCTGCGGTAATTGTCGATCGAGTTTGTCTTGCCAACCACCATTCAGCAAAGAATGAAAAATAACACTTTCTAACATTTGAGTAACACCAATATGCATAGGTGAACATGTAGAACTCGGAGCGATCGCCTCTACAGCTTGAGTAACTGCATTGAGATCCCCCAACCCCTTTAAAAAGAAGGCATCTGTCCCCCCCTTGTTAATGGGAGCTAGGGGGGATTGAGATCTCTGGTTACAAGTGCGTAACTCCTGTAACTGAGGTGTTGCGTAATTTAACTCGCGGTGTTCTAGCTGAAGTTGCGTCCCGCCATCAACAGGTGTCAGCGTCCAAATCACAATCGAAGGCTGACTCATATAACTGTCCTGCCAAGTGTAAGAAAGTCGTTTTGGTGCATCAATTTCTAAAACTTCGCAGCAGATAACACCATCTAAACTTGGTAGGGAATGGGTGCGAAATTGGAATTTGTGACCGATATGCGGTTCAAAATCATTATCCATCAACCATGCGGCAAGCGATCGCCTCTCGGTGAGTCCCCGCCAGACTTGCTGTGGTGAGTAAGGATAGAACACTTTGGTCTTTAATCCTCTGAGCATGGGTTATTCTCCAAATATGCACCGAGAGCGGCTAATTTCTCTTGCCAAAACTGTTCGTAATGCGACACCCATTCCGACACCTGTTTTAAAGGTTCGGGATTCAATTGATAGAGGCGCTGCCTTCCTTCCCGCCGTTGGGTAACTAAGCCGACTTCACACAACACCTGCAAATGCTGAGAAATGGCTGGTAGAGACATGGCAAAAGGTTCAGCCAGTTGTTTGACTGGTTGTTCGCCGTCACACAACCGATCCAGCAACGCTCGTCGCGTCGGATCGGCGATCGCCTGAAAAATATCTCCACCCGCCGCGGGTCTACTCATACTTTATTTAAGCATTTACTTAAATAACAGAATATATAAGCTTTTACTTAAATGTCAAGCTTACGGAGGCGCAAAATTCCGCGTCTTGACTTTGTAGGTCTTTGTTCAAGTTTTACAGCTAAGACATAAATACAATGCTTATTTGAGTCATAAAATATCTAATTAAAAAACGCTTTTGGTACGATTCATATTTAGTCGATGACCAATAACTAATCGGCGATCGATGACAGTCTTAACACCAATACTAAGTCTCTTTATTTTTGGACAAAATTCGCTCTCCACTGGTTCCCTTTTTTACAAGGAGAGTTAGGGGAGTTGCTGTGGCATATCTTTGTGACATATAGTCTGTGACATATAGTTACAAAGAACTGGTATAAGTCCGTCTCAGTTTGGAATTACTACATTAAAACTAATCTGTTATTTAGCGAAATAGCTATATTTAAATGCCCAGTGTGTTCAGAAGTTTCATTTGCCACCTTAACTGTTTGTTTACTTGAAAATTTGCCAATTAGCTTTATATTATTCTTATTTACTCGACTGGAGATATAAGGCATGAGAGAAGACGATCTGCTAGTCGAAAAAGTTTACCAGCAAGCTAGAGCCGATGAATTTGTCTGGCAGAAAGCGAAAACTTTAGGTATGTCGCGCAAGAAATTCCTGCAATTTATGACTGTCGGTGCGGGAATAGCAATTGGTAGCGGTTTACCACGCTTACGGCTAGAAGAACCCGCTCTGGCTGCTGGGGAGGTAGTTAAACCAGTTCCTCCAGAACTTTTTTACGATTACAAAGGCATTCAACAAGAAATGCGTTGGGAAGCCATGTACGACCGAGGCTATCTAGTTCCCAACGAGCTGTTCTACGTCCGCAACCACACGGCTACCCCTAAAATCGATCGGAAAACATGGCGTTTGCGGGTTGAGGGATCTGGGGTTTCTCGTTCGAGAGAGTTTACTTATGACGAACTCCTTTCTCTGCCGTCAGTCTCGGTGATTCGAGCGCTAGAGTGCGCTGGTAACGGTCGCAGCTTTTTTGAATCCGTCCAGGGAAAAAAAGCTGATGGAGCGCCGTGGAAACTGGGCGCAATCGGTGTAGCAGAATGGACGGGTGTACCTCTGCGGGAAGTTCTGCAACTCGCAGGAGTCAAACGCACCGCAAAAGACGTAATGCCAGAAGGATTAGACGAAAAGAAAGTTCGCCGTCCGATGTCCCTGGCAAAGGCATTAGAGGAAGATACATTGCTCGTCTATGCGATGAACGGGCAAACTCTACCAGCCGACCACGGTTTCCCCATCCGTGCCTTCGTTCCAGGCTGGCTGGGTGCGGCTAGTATTAAATGGGTAGGGCGGATTGAAGTTTCAGAAAAACCTCTGTTTTCTACTTGGAACACGGAAAGTTATGTCTTAATCGGCTCCGACTATCAACCCAATCCCCCTGCTAAAGGCACGATTATCACGGCGCAAAATATCAAAAGTGCTTTCGAGCTAGCTTGGGATGCCAAGATGCCCGCAGGAGAACATTTATTGCGAGGGCGTTCTTGGTCTGCTGGCGGTAAAATTGCCAAAGTTGAGGTAAGCCTTGATGGTGGCAAAACCTGGCAAGCGGCACGACTCCGAGAGCCTAACCTTGATGGAGCTTGGGTGAGATGGGATGTAGATTGGAATGCTCGTCCTGGTAAATATCAGCTTCAGGCAAAGGCTACAGATACTAAAGGCAATACCCAACCAACTTCAGTGCCTTTCAATGCTAAAGGCTATTTGTACAATGCGGTTGTCAGCCATCCCGTGACTGTGAGTTGAGGAGAGAATATTTGCAAGTCGCATGGCGACTTGCAAATATGTTTTGCAAATAAGTTTTAATGAATCGCTGCAAATCCAGCTTTTTCAACAATTTGCTGTCCTTCTTGCGAGAGTAACAAGTTGGTGTAAGCAACTCCTGCTTGTTCGTCAGGAGTCCGGTCGCGGCGAATGACGATAAATAGACGGCGAGTCATGGGATAAGAGCCATCTCGCAGGGCAGCAACATTGACGCGCTCGCCTGCGACTACAGGCGAAACGTAATTTTTAGAGCTACCTCTAGCTATGCGCAACAGGTGAATCGATCGCTGTCCGGCAGCAATAGAAGCCGAACTGTAAGAGATCGCCCCCGGGGTAGCAGCAACTCGTCGCATGGCTGTGGTGTAATCGCGCACGATCTTGACATTACGACCCAAATTATTGATGCGATCGCTCAGCAGTAATTTGAGCGTAGCGTGAACCTTGGGGTCTTGAGAAATGGGCGCGATCGCTCGATCGGGTCCTCCTACCTGTTTCCAGTTAGTCACTTTGCCCAGGAAAATATCTTGAAGTTGTTTCACCGACAGTCCAGGTAAGGGAACATTGCGGTGGGTAAAAAATACAATGCCATCAATTGCCACTGGCACTTGTTGCAGAGTAAAGTTACGTTCTTTGGCTTTGCGATACTCTGCATCGGACACAGAGCGACCATTTTGAGCAAAACTGAGTTCGCCATCAAGCAGCATACCGATCCCCGTACTACAACCTGGCGGAACGTTAAGCGGTGGTTCGGTGTAGCGTAGATGGAAATTTGGGTGAACTTTGGCAATACTAGAGTGCATTCCGTGGGCAGTCATGGCAGCAAAACAGGTTGCGCCGCCATAATTAAACACACCTGTAGGAACGTTAGGAACATCCTGCATCGACGTATAAGTTTGAATATCAGCAGCATTGGATGCTGTTGCTGGAGGCTGTTTTGCTAGCGGTTGTTGTGTGGGCGTAACAACTGCACTCGGTTTATCTTTCAAAGTAGCAGTTGTATGACTTCTGTAGAACCAGTACATACCACCCGTTCCCAACAATAACGCAATCAATGGTATGACCGACCAAGGAAAAGCAGACGAGTTTTTAGTTTGAGAATTGTTGGTTAGATCGGTAAAACTGCGGTTTAAAGTAGAGTGGCAACGTTGACAACGATCGGCATTACCAGGATTTTTATCATAACCACAGACACGGCAAATGATTTTAGTTTGATGAACTTTCATAAGAAAAGTAGTGTGTGGGGACAAGTCGCAAGTCGCAAGCCGCAAGTCACAAGTCACTATCAACTGACAACTGATAACTGACTTCTAGTGGCGAATTCTTTCTCGTTCTCCCGACTCTAAACCGTTGGTGCTGCGTCGCTTGCGACCGAGTACGCTTAACGAAATTAAGCGGTAGAGCAAAATTGTACCTAAACCCCAAATACCATTGAGAATTAAGGCTGTAGCAATACCGTTGGGTGGCCAGCCACCACCGACAGGTTCGCCTCTTAGGGGCGTGACAATAAACCAGCTGACAAGACTAGGTGCGATCGCGCCAAATAGAAGTGCTGTTCCCCAAATTCCCAACCCTTGCCGAAAAAAAGAAACAAATAAAACCAATACAATTCCCCAAACTCCACCCCAAAAAGCAAGCGACCAGACGCGGGGAATGCCGAAAGGTCGTGTTGCCTCGATCGCATAAGCTGTTAACTTAGCAGGTGCAAAACCAATACTGTGTAACAACAATAGTGCCAGTTGATGAAATAGTAAAACTGATAAAAATCCAGCTACAAAAGCGAGAATCAAACGGGGTAAAGGATGATTTTGCGACATAATGCACCTAATTTTATTTGTGTAGATTTTATAGGGAGCAGGGAGCAGAGGATCAGAGGAGAAGTCACAAGTCAACCCCACACCCTACACCCCACACCCTTTCTTCACTGAACAACTGACAACTGATAACTGACAGCTGACTCACCGAATCAGTACATAACCCGCTCGGTCGACGAGTTTTTGACCTTCTGTGGATAGCAGCAGGTTAGCCTAAGCTCTTCCAGCCACTTCATCTAAACTGCCATCCTCGCGATAAACTACGAAGATCCGGCGAATCAGTAGGATAGGAACCGTACCCCAGGATGGCTGTAGAAGGCAATACCTCCTAGCGCCATGGGAACTTGTTTGAGGTTGTAACCGCGCGATCGCACTATATTGTATTCCGATTGCTGAATGGGTCGAAAGGATTCGGAGAAACTAATTTCTCCATTAGCCGTCATTTCAATGCCCTTGCCAGAGTCGGGCGGGACGTTGAGCGGATCGGTCTAAAGCAGGCGAAATTTTGGATGGGCGGGGGTTGGAACCAATTTAAGTCATGACGTTGCCCAATTTGTGAGGGATCGATCTTAATAGAGTAGACAACTACTTAGTTAAGAAAGATACATTATCCTCCTTGGGTAAACTGTCCGATAATACTCGGTAAGGCTTGGCAGAAGAAAAAACCGAAAAACACGACTGAGAGTAAAACGATCGCCTCTCGCCATAGCGGCGATCGCAATTCGGCAGGGAGAAATTTGCGATTGACATAGAGAGCGTGCAAACCTAGAAAGACAAAATTTAAGCCTGCAATGTTTGCACTCAGGAGAATTAAGAAAAAGGGCTTGATCCCTGATAGGAGAATAAAAACTCCCCACAGAGTAAACAAAGAGAGGATACTGTAGTAAACAAAACGAATGTCTCCCCCTCGCCAAGCGCGAATGTGGCTGCTGCCCGACCACACCATATCTGTCACCATACGCGCAAAGACATCAGTGATGCCAAGTTGGGTACTGTAGAGAATCCAAAAGCCTACCAACAGAGTAATAAACCACATAATGCTAGTGGTATCTTCCCGCGATAGGTATTGAGCTTGATAGACCGCGATCGCAAATTGGTTGTCAAAGCGAGTTCCAGGCGGAATAAACTGCAAAGTCAACAAGGCTGGCAGTCCCATTCCTAAGAAACATCCCAGCACCCACACACCATATTGGTCGGTAATGGCATACTTCCACCATTCGCGCCAACGCTTCTTGTTTTCGGTGGTTAAGGGAAAGACTTTACCAGTGGGAGTCAGAGACATACGGCGACCGCCAATCAGTGCCGGAATGTATCCCACTACGCCCCCCATGCCCAATCCCTTATCGCGAAACCAGTTACTCAGTGTTCCATTTAAGACTCCTCCCGCACCAGCAAAAGCCGCAAAGCCGCCTACTTTCAGCCAATCAACATTTGGCGGAATCGTGCCGAAGCGGAGAAAACCCGTTGCCGCTCGACCCCACGTCTCGGGTGCAGTAAAACCCAGGGCAATGACAATTAAGAACAGGAGGATTGCCCCAACAAAAAACCATTGCACGACTTCCATCGTCCGCTCAATTTTGGCTCCAAAAGCAACGATCGCCACTGTAGATAGGAACCAGAATAAACCAAATGCTTTAATCGTTTCTGCGTGTTCCGGTCCAGGAATATCGCCGACAAACATCGCAGTCAGAGCCGTAGCCGCCGAAGAAGCCCACCCAGGCCATCCTAGTTGCAAAAACGCCAGGACAGAATAAAAAATTGCCCAGAAGCGGGGGCCTGGTTTAGTCCGCATAAAACCCGTATAGATCGGTTCGCCCGTATACAGGGTATAGCGGATAAACTCCATGTTCATGAGGACTTGGAGAATAATCGAAGTCGTGGCAATCCACAACATAAAACCACCATACTGAGCCGTCACCGCCGGACCCAGCAGCCATTCACCGCTACCAATCGAAGTCCCCAAGAGAATTGCTCCAGGTCCAATTAGAGCGATCGCATTATTAAAACTAAATGGCGGCGGTGCGGGGAGATCGGCAACTTCCCAGGGTGGAAGTTCGCCCGCCGAGATCTTAGAACGAGTGGCGATCGCCTCAGTTCCTCTTTCAGTTGCGGTTGGAGCGATCGCTCTATAGATAACCCCTGAGGTATCCACTACATTTGGCTCCACCTCCTCCGAAGAGCGCCATCCTAAAATTCGCAGTCCCAGATAAACTAAATAGCCAACAACGATCCCAGCAGCCAACCAGCCATACAAACCCAACCAGAAAGTGACATCAGCAAGAATTTGTATTCCGTTGCGGACGAGCGTAATGATAAAACCCAGTACCAAGACTGCCGTAGCTACATATATGGCATACTTGGTAGCTGGGTCGCGTACTTTATACATAAGCAGCCACAAATAGCTACACAATCCTCTTAATATATCTGGATTGCTAGCAGATAGAAGTTAAATCTAGTTAAAAGTGAGTGGCTAGTGGCTGGTGGAACCAGAATTGCTCCCGACCTCTCCTCTGCCCCTGAAGCTCCTCTGCCCCTGAAGCTCCTCTGCTCCCTAATTCCTAATGGCATTAATTGCACTTTTAGCAACACCAGCGATCGCGGAGTCGGTAGCTTTTGGTAGGTGGTAGTATTTTCCTCCCGCAGTTTGAGCTAGTTCTTTAGCAAAACCCGTAGAGATAAATTTATTTTCAGTGTCGATGACTAACAGTTGTATTCCCAATCCGCGAATTCTAGCGGCGATTTCCAGCAGTTCTTTCTTGATATCGGGCTTTTCTCCCTCTGGTAAAGGTTCGCCTAGCGATCGCGCCAGAGGAATATTCCCCCGTCCATCGGTAATTGCGACAATCACAACTTGTCCGATATCTCCCGCCATTTGAGCATTAATGCCTACCCGTACCGCTTGTGTTAATCCATGCGCTAGGGGCGAACCGCCACCACAAGGCAGCAATTCCAATCGCTTACGGGCTAAGGCGATCGAACGGGTAGGAGGCAACAACACCTCTGCCTGTTCGCCACGAAACGGGATCAACGCCACTTGGTCGCGATTTTCATACGCTTCTGTCAAGAGCTGGAAAACTGCCCCCTTAGCTGATTGCATCCGATTCAACGCCATCGAGCCAGAAGCATCAACCACAAACACGATCAACGCTCCCGCTTTGCGGACGAGACGCTTGGAGCGAATATCTCCCTGCTCGACGAAAACTCTTTTTTGTGGGTAATTGGTAATTGGTAATGGGTAATTGGTAGTTGGTAGTTGCTCCCTTGCTCCTCTGCTCCTCTGCCCCTCTGCCCCTCTGCTCCCTGCTCCCTGCTCCCTGCTCCCTGCTCCCTGCCTCTCCCGCCTTGCCTTTTGATAAGGTGCAGCTGCTCTTAACGTGGCATCGACTGCAATTCGTCGCACGGGACCTTTGGGTAACATGGGTTTGACGTATCGTCCCCGATCTTCGGAGAAAATTAAACTGCGACTGCCGGACTTCCCCCGCCGCTGTGCCATCTGTGCGAAGTAAAGCACGCTATCGTCGAGAATTACGCCTTCGGCATCAAAGACAAATTCTTCAGGAACGTTGGGCGGTGTTTGCTCGTTTTCAGGTTCTTCCTGTTCGTCCTTCTCTTCTTGCTCCTCCTGTTCCTGGTTAGACTCATCTTCGGGTTCGTCTTGGTTTTGGGGTGGTGGAGGTGGCGGGGGTGGTGGTGCTTCGGGTGGAGTTTGTACGACTGTTGCTCTCGGGACGATGACTAATTCTACAGCGCGACGTAGATCTTCGGCTGTGACTGTGGTTCTGCCTTCTAAAGCGGCGGCGGCTTTGGCGACTCGCACGGCGTAGAGTTCGGCGCGGTGTCCCTGGACTCTAGCGCGTACCGCTTCATCGACTAAATAGGCAATTTGCTCGTGGGTAATTTGTACGTCCTTGAGCCACTCTCGCGCCAAGATAATTTGAGTTTTGAGATTGTCGAGATCTTCGGCGTATTGCTGGAGAAACTGCTGCGGTGAGGTGGTGTAAGCGATCGCCTGTTCTACTGCTTGTACTCGTTGGTCTAGACCTAGCACGCTATCCGCAGAAAGAGCGATCGCGATGCGATCGAGCAGGTGTTCCCGTAACGCTCCTTCTTCTGGGTTATACGTAGCGATAAATAAAGGCTGACAGGGATGCCCAAAACTAATTCCTTCCCGTTCGATTTGGTTGCGTCCCTCGGTTAAAACCGTCAGCAGTTGGTTGCTAATACTGTCGTCGAGTAAGTTAATTTCATCGACATACAACACGCCACGATGAGCAAGCGCCAGCAGTCCTGGTTGAAATACGGTTTCTCCCTGTTTGACCGATTGTTCTACATCCACCGAACCTAAAAGTCGGTCTTCTGTGACTCCCAAGGGAATTTGTACGAATGGTGCGGGAATCACTTCTGTAGAGACGGGACATGTCACGTCTCTACTTAGTTCGTCGTCCCATTCTTCAGGGCGATCGGGATCGCAGTTACAAAAAGAACCTTTAACAACTTCAATCGGCGGTAAAAGGGTACGAATTGCCCGCGCCATGACTGATTTTGCCGTACCGCGACGACCCGCGATCGCGACTCCTCCCAAACCAGGATCGACGGCTGCTAGCAGCAGGGCTATTTTAATGGCTTCTTGTCCCACGACAGCAGTTAAGGGAAAACTGGTAACGGTTGCAGTAGACGACGCAGGCATGGTTTCAATCTTTGAGCTTCCAGCCTTCTAGCATATCAATTCTTTGTCCCTTACTGAAAACATGACGGTTGACAGTTAATGGTTGACAGTTAATGGTTGACAGTTAATGGTTAACTGGAGAGCGATCGCCTTTCTATTTGTAAATTAAATGAAATCCTCATATTTCAATGGTTTGTAAGGCTTGAGTCAAATTACGTAAAAGCTCGCGATAGTTAATAAATTTTTAATACATCTTCCCTCGATCTTTGCGCTTTCTTTACCTAGAAGATGAATTCAATAACTAAACTATGTACGTATATACTTAAGCCGCTAATTTAATAGGTGAGCCTTATATTATGTGCATTGTATGTGGAGTTTTCTTTTCCGGCTTAACACTGTTTACACCTGTAACAGAGACACCAAATTCAGCTAACTCAAATACTGCTAATCTCCCTAAAGTGCAGTATCAACAAACTCTCAGCAAGTCGTTGGCAAAACAAGCTCAAATTAAGCTTGCTAATATGCTGGCTCGATTGCCTATTTCAGATGAAACGCAAGTATTACGAAAGGAAATTAAGTCAATTCAAGTACAGTTATATCCAATTAAAGATGATACTAAAGCTCAACAAATTATTGAAAAGGAATTGAGAACTGTATATCAGAGAATTTTAGAAAAACCAAGTTATCAGCAAGAGTTTAATGTATTTATGAAACTGCTAGAAGTCAAGTCCGAGCAACAAGCTATTCATAACCTGAGTTTGAACTTGGCTCAAAATAACAGCGATCGCTCGACTCTATTTATAGGACAAGACAAAAGCTGGGGCTGGATACAATAGCTGGTAGGGTGTGTTAATCAACGCACCCCACGAATCTGCTGTTACTTCCTTATAGCGCGCGACTGGCTGTCTCAACTACCGTGTCATAATCTACGTAGGCTTCTACCAACGTACCTGGTTTTACGGTGATATTTTTGCCTTTAATAAATACGCCAAATACGCTGACAAGTGCTGCCACTGCTACCATAGTTGCACCCCGACCTTTACCATTTTTCTCCACGGTCGATCGCAACGGAATTTTAGTACCATCCACTGCTTCAATTTCTTCTACAGTAAAGTTTAATTGTCCTTTTTTACCAAACATTCGAGCGCGTTTTGCTTCAGTAACTTTCCCAGTCGCTCGCGCTCCTTTTTTAATCAAAATTTCTTTGGTTGGTGAGAGGACATTTGTTGCTGCATAGTAAACCACAATATCTCCCTCTTGTGCTGTCTTTGAGCTAATTTCTTCAGCTAGTTCTAATTGCAGTTTAGTTCCTGACGCTAATGTTAGCTTTTTCGCCATGAGCATCTGCGATCGCTCTAATTTTAGCTCTGAGTCCCGCAGTTTTACTGGTTCCGAGCCAACTGGAGCTAGCCAGATTGTTTGCAACAGTAAGATAAGTCCGAAAGATAAATAACGACGGTCAAGTTTCATTTTTTGAGTTCCTCATGCTTTTTTATAGCAACCTAGTCAATGAAAATATGCTCTATACTTAAGCGATTAGAGCATACTTTAATAGCTACACTCATAATTAACTAACGGCTCGCTTTAACTATATAGCTTCATTTCTTCTGTAGTTACACTCAGAACGGCGTAAATACTTTTGCCTATTTCTGCTAAGCGATCGCAATTATTAATTTAACGTGAGTTCGATGAAGGGGAAAATAGCCAAAAAGAAAACTGAGACCTATGCTCAAAATACACACAAAATGGTCTCAGCTATGGAAACGATTGTATCGCGCTTGGAAATTACCCAAGTCTTCTGTGAGGTGGACGATTTTTGTCAGAAGTTTGAGCGACTGTGGCAGCAGCAACCCCAGTTACCATCAATTGCAGGTGAGCGTCGCAGTTGCTCTCGAATGCATCCCAGTGAAGTGATGACGATTGTCATTGCTTTTCATGGTTCTGGTTATCGCACATTTAAAGATTTTTACACCCAGCAAGTCCTACCAGGATGGCGCAAAGCCTTTCCTCGGCTAGTCAGTT
>NZ_JBOFLP010000065.1:0-10341 GCF_051657925.1 Chroococcidiopsis sp. | reverse complement strand
GGGATGAAGTGGTCATTTGTCATTTGTCATTGTTCTCCTCTGCTCCTCTGCTCCTCTGCTCCTCTACTCCTCTGCCCCTCTGCCCCTCTGCCCCTCTGCTCCCTGCTCCCTGCTCCCTACTCCCTTTCTTCACTGATTTTTCCGTGCTTTCCAAGTGCCACCGTAGCGGTAAAAAGGATTATCCTGACTCACGCTAGCCCAACAACTCTCACACACGAAAACCCAAGTTGCCGACTCGTCGTATTGTACCCGAAACAAAATCGGTGCGGGTTGCCCACACCGATCGCAGAATTTTGTCCGAAGCTTGCGCCCCATATGTCCCGTTTTACTTCCTGTAGCCATTAAGCATAAGCTGATGCTTGTGGTTTGGCGAAGATCATTCTTCCCGCTGAGGTTTGTAAAGCACTCGTTACGACAACGCGCAATTCGCCACCAATATAGCTACTACCGTCCTCGACGACTACCATCGTCCCATCCTCTAGGTAGCCTATACCTTGACTGGGTTCTTTGCCTTCCTTGAGGATCTTCAGGTCGATGTTGTCTCCTGGCAAATAACTCGGGCGCAGGGATTGTACCAGATCGTTGAGATTCAACACGGGTATTTTCTGTAAACTCGCTACCTGAGACAAGTTGTAGTCGTTGGTCAAAAGAGTGCCGTTGATCTCCTGCACGAACCGTACTAACTTGGCATCGACTGTAGGTACATCTTCGTAGTCAGTCGAATGGATGGCAATGCGTTCTGGATAACTTGCTTGGATGCGGTTGAGGATTTCTAACCCCCTCCTACCCCGCAGTCGTTTGAGGTCTTTTGCCCCATCTGCTAGTTGTTGCAATTCTTGAATGACGAACTGCGGAACGAGAATTTGCCCTTCTAGAAATCCGGTAGCTAGCAGCGTTTCGATTCGACCGTCGATAATACAACTCGTATCCAAAACCTTAGTTGCCGCAGGTTTTAGCGTTCCCTCTGCGACTAACATCGTCTCAACTGAATTGGGATTGATCAACCGTAAGAACGTCCGTCCGTGGGTATCAGCCAGGTTAATCCCTGTAAAAGCGAAAAGGACACTACCCAAAACCGCTACTAGGGGCTTAATAAAGCTAAAATCTTGGGGAATCGGTAGCAGAAAGAGGGGGGCTAGCATTAAGTTGGCGATTAATAGCCCCAGCACCATGCCAATCGCGCGTGTCAATAAAACGTCAACTGGCATCTCTCGAACTTTGGTTTCGAGACGGCGATAGGTCGTTTGAAAACTCAGTCCGACTCCACCACCAATCATCGCCGCAAAAACAGCAATGACTAATCGTAGCGCATCGAGATTGGTAACTTGCCGCTGCACGGTTTCTGGCAACAGCTCTATGCTGTAGAAGCCGATTCCGGCTCCTGCTATGATGAATGTAATAATTATGATTGCGTCCAGCATTGGTTAAGTCCAATTGAATTGGGGTTATACTCCATTGCTTGGATTCCCCTGTCTGGGTTGGTATGAGAATCAGCAATTTATCGATACTGGCTCTATGATATAACCTTGAGGTTATGAGGTGCCGTCCGATCGCGACGGTTAATACTACTCTTAACAAGAAGATTGTTAAAAAATAGTTTGTTTAGAAGGAGACAGGAGACAAGGAAGACAGGAGACAGAATGGATCGAAAATGTAGTTCAAGTCTATTGTTTCTTTCCCAATATCTGTGGTTCTCTTTCTTTTGGCATAATTATTTTTAGATTACCGAGCTTTAAATCTATAACTATAATTTTCAAATTCATCCTTCTATCTCCCTTGTCTCCTATTTCTATTCTCTTTTGTAAACTTTCAATTCTATCCTTCATAAACCAAATTTTGTCCTGCTTGAGGCAGGAAGCGAAATCTAGTTAAGAGTTAATTAAGGCAATGTTTTTCCTAGCAGAGCGGCTCAAATTTCCAAATCAATTTTCATAAACTTTATTAAACAATTATTGACAAATCTCAAGTTATCGATTCCTACTTTCAGTCTCAAGGGTAAACTTACCGATATTTTAGGTCAATCTGAGTAACAGAAATACGAATTTTTAGATATCTCTAAAGACAAGATTCTAGCTGCGATTCGAGTTCTTTTGCCCTAAAAACTATAGAGATTTAGTATATGGAGCTACCCATTTTTGGTATGATTCTTACTAGCGAAGCCAACTAGTAAAGCAAAAAGATACTATCAAAATCAAAAGAATTTATTCATTCCTGTTGTTTTGCGATCGCAACTTTTTACCGTGACTACCAGATTAAATCTGACTCCACGAAACTTAACTTTAGAATTAGCGCATTTAGGTATTCCCAGTGCAGCGTACATACATATCCCATTCTGTCGGCGGCGCTGCTACTATTGCGATTTTCCAATTTCCGTTGTGGGGGATCGCTTGCGGGGTGAGACATCTGGCATGATTTCTCAATACGTGCAGATTTTGTCTCAAGAGATTGCCGCTACACCAGCCATAGGAAAACCTTTAGAAACAATTTTTTTTGGCGGTGGTACGCCTTCATTATTATCGAGCAGTCAGCTAGCTCAAATTTTAGCAAGGCTCGAATGTCAATTTGGGATCTCTCCTCAAGCAGAAATTTCGATGGAGATCGATCCAGGTACGTTTACCCTCGCCCAACTCCAAGCATACTTATCGGCTGGGGTAAATCGCTTCAGTCTGGGCGTACAAGCATTTCAGCCAGAATTGTTGCAAGCTTGCGGGCGATCGCACGATCTGAATGACATTTGGCAAGCTGTAGAATTATTTCGTCAGGCTAAAGTGCAAAATTTCAGCCTCGATCTGATTTCTGGATTACCGCGCCAAACTCTAGAACAGTGGCAAGAATCGCTCTTAAAAGCAGTGGCGATCGCACCCAATCATATTTCAATTTACGACTTAACCATTGAGCCGGGAACAGTTTTCGGACGCTACTATCAATCGGGGGCAAGTCCATTGCCTTCAGACGAACTGACAGTGCAAATGTATTGTCTTGCCCAGCAAACTCTGACACAGGCTGGATACGAACACTACGAAATTTCCAACTACGCCCAGTCAAACTATCAATGTCGTCACAATCGAACTTATTGGGAAAACCGCCCCTACTACGGTTTTGGTATGGGTGCAGCTAGCTACACCAACAATCAAAGATTTACCCGTCCCCGTAAAACAAAAGAATACTCTGACTGGGTAGAAAATTTTATCGCTGCTGGAGGAGTGTTAGATTGTCCTCAAACTCCACCGGAGGAAGTTTTACTAGACATTTTGATGTTGGGCTTAAGGTTGCAAGAGGGAGTCAGTTTATCTACATTATCTCAATTTGGAGATGACAAACTACAACAAATTTGGACTTGCTTGCAACCGTATCAGCATCAGGGCTGGATAGCAATGACAGGGGCGATCGCCCAACCTTTTTATGCAAAAGGCTGGAACAAAGTTATTGGCAACATGTTTTACGGCGAGAACCTCGTAGGCGATTGGCGGTTACGGTTAACCGATCCGCAAGGATTTTTATTTTCCAACGTCGTTTTAGCAGATTTGTTTGAGAAGTTGGGATGAGTTGATGGTAATTGGTGGTTGGTAATTGGTAGTTGACGGTTAACTGGTCACTGGTCACTGGTCACTGATAGCTGGTCACTGGTCACTGGTCACTGATTTACCAATCACTCCTTTGCGGCGCGGGACGACTGGGTTTTTTTTCTGGTAAGACAACACTCACATCTCTAGCCGGACAGCCAACCGCTACAGCTAAGTTGATTTTTCGATTGGCAGCTTCGTTATCTACAAAAATATATGCCAAGTCAACATTCGCGCCGTTGACTCTCACCTCCCAGTAATCCTGACTGCCTGTCGTTGCAGCTGCTAAATCTTGGATCGCGATTTGGTTGGGAATGCGATCGCCACAAGGTTCGCATAACTGATATATAGTTTGACCGACTTGCAATCTAGAAACTGCCGCTAAAGCTTGTTCTTTACTAACGTAAGCGCATTGATCTGCCCATGCTTCAGTAGCAAATCCCAAACAAACGCACAAAGATACAAAAATTGGATGCGATCGCAACTTTTTTCTCACTGTCTTGCTCTAAATAGAGGTAGCTTATTTTAACTATTGCGGGGAATTTTTAGAGCGAATTTGGTGTGAATTTACGATTTCCTCTCTACCCACAATTGCTGTGAGGTAGACATACAGATGATCCCGTGGATAGATGGCTCTACACGTTAGTAAGACTTAAATTAGAATCCTAGACTTGTAGTGAACTTTACCAAAAAAACAAGCCCAGTTTGGTTGTTCGCATTCCGTTTTTCATGGTATGTAAAAATTAACCATGCTAAGTATTAATACTTGCGTTGGCAGGAAAATTCATCATTCCATACCACTTTTTTCTATCTTACTACTCAGCGATCGCAATTAACTATGAAAATTGCTCAAGTTGCGCCTTTGTGGGAGAGAGTACCACCCCTTACCTACGGGGGTACAGAATTAGTTGTGAGTCAATTGACTGACGAATTAGTACGTCGCGGTCATGAGGTAACATTATTTGCTTCTGGCGACTCTCAAACTTTGGCTTGCTTAGAAGCAGTATGTCCTCGTGCTATCCGTTTAGATCCAGAAATCAAAGACTATACAGTCTATGAAATGTTGGAAATTAGTCAAGTTTATGAAAGAGCGGCAGAATTCGATCTGATTCACTCTCACATAGGCTTGGCAGTGTTGGCAATTGCTCCCCGAGTCAAAACACCAACTATCCACACGCTGCACGGTAACTTTACGCCAGAAAATAGCAAACTCTTTCAGCTACATTACAAACAACCATATATCAGTATTAGCAATGCCCAAAGGCAATTAGATCTCAATTATTTGCGAACTGTATATAACGGGATCGATGTCGAAAAGTATTCTTTCTTTGCCCAACCCCAAGAACCATCTTATCTTGCTTTTCTAGGGCGACTGTCACCAGAAAAAGGACCGCACCACGCGATCGCAGTTGCCAAGCAGACAGGTTTACCGCTGAAGATTGCAGGCAAAATTGATGCTAGCGATCGCTCCTTTTTTGAACGAGAAATTGCGCCACAAATTGATGGTAAGCAAATTGAATATATTGGAGAAGTCAATCGCGCTCAAAAAATCGAATTACTTGGCAATGCATCTGTAACTCTATTTCCGATTACCTGGGACGAACCATTTGGCTTAGTCATGGTAGAGTCGATGGCAACAGGCACGCCAGTCATCGGTCTGAATAGAGGTTCTGTACCAGAAGTCATTGCTCCTGGGAAGTCTGGATTTATATGTAACACCATTGCAGAAATGGTTGCTGCCGTACCTCACGCTTTAGAACTCAACCGACAGACTTGCCGAGAATATGTAGAGCAGCACTTTGGGATCGCGCAAATGGTAGATGGGTATGAAGCAGCTTATCAAGAATTACTCACTAACCGCATTGCTCAAAATGGGCGCATTCTCTCTCAGAATCTCGCTCTTTCATAAATATTTTTCTTTTTAATACGGAGATAACCAAGTATGAATAGGAAAACTCAAGCTTGTCCGTGTTGTGATAATGCTTTACTGCGACATATCCGACATGGGAAAGTTTACTGGTTTTGCACTCACTGTCGGCAAGAAATCCCCATTTTGGGGATCGAACGAACTCCTGTAGAAACTAGCATTTCTGAGGCGATCGCGCTCGGTCAACCTTCGGTCAAAGCATAAAAAGCCTGGGCGATTAGAAATCGCCGCTATACAAACCAAGTCCGCCGGCGCGGACTGACAGTAAACGTTAATCTCTTAACCCGCGCAGGCGGGTTTTGTCCGTGTAGTCGAGCCAGTGCGTTGTGAGGGTTCCCCCCATTGAAGCAACTGGCTTGCGACTTACAGTCGCCAGATGCAATTGACCTGCTACAATCAACCGCAGAAGTTACAAACAAGAAAAAATGCTAGCTGCGGTGCTATATGGTCGAGAAGACTTGCGTTTGGAACAAGTCCCCGAACCTAACCCAGGAACGGGAGAGGTCATATTAGCAGTCACAGCAGCAACAACCTGCGGGACAGACCTCAAGGTATGGCGACGGGGCGGACATGCCAAAATGCTCAAACCACCAACCCTATTCGGACATGAGGCAGCTGGACGAATTGTCGAGGTGGGTGCAGAGGTCAAAAATTGGCAAGTGGGCGATCGCGTTGTTGCAAACAATTCCGCTCCATGCATGGAATGTTTTTTTTGTCAACGGCAAGAATATTCCCTGTGTCTCAACTTAACTTGGAATAACGGTACATTTGCGCAATACCTGAAAATTCCTGCCCGAATTGTCGAACATAATCTTTTAGCAATCCCCCCTACCTTAACAGATGAATTAGCAGCGCTGACAGAACCTTTGGCTTGCGTGCTGCACGGAGTCGCTAGGTCGAACGTAAAAGTTGGCGATCGCGTCGTCGTGTTGGGTGATGGGGCGATTGGGTTGATGTTTGTTGCAGTCTTAGCCCAGCAATCAGTACAGGTAATGTTATTTGGCGGACGCGAGCGCCGATTACAAATCGGGGGAAAATTCGGTGCAGCTCAAACTTACAACTACCGTCAACTAGCAGATGTTCCCGCCGTAGTTAAAGCACAGACAGATGGATGGGGCGCAGATGTCGTTATAGAAGCTACCGGAATCCCCAGCGTGTGGGAAACTGCGATCGCCTGCGCTAGACCTGGGGCGACAGTCAATCTTTTCGGGGGTTGTCCCAGAGATACCTCAATTACCGTAGACACAGAACAACTGCACTACAGCGAACTTACACTTAAAGGCGTATTTCACAATACACCAAAATACGTTCGCGCCGCCTTAGCCCTACTCGCCAGTCGAGAAATTCCCTTCGAGTTATTAATTAGCGATCGCCGTCCGCTACAAGACCTAGAACAAGTATTTCACGACATGCAACAACGGCAAGTTATCAAAGTTGTCATTTATCCTAAGTGAGTCGTAAGTCGTAAGTAACTGCTCGTGCGCTCGTGCGTTCCCTGCTCCCTGCTCCCTGCTCCCTGCTCCCTGCTCCCTGATAACTGATAACTGACAACTAATTTTGGGCATCCTAAGAAATAGGAATCAAGTTCTTGCGATCGCCTAAAATGTCACTTCCACTGCTTTTCGCTCAAGCATCAGTTAAGCCAAAATCTATAAAAACTCAAACTGTATCGCCTCCACCTGCTGAGTTTCCCGTTCTTTGGGCATCTGCTTCTGGCGGACTTTTCATATTACTAGTCGGTCTCGCTGTTTTTGGCAAGCTAAAATTTCAACAGCTAGAAAAAAAAGTAAGAATGGAGCAATTCCGCGTCCAAGAGACACAAAAACAATTGAAGCTGGCTTTGGAAACCATTCGAAGAATTGAGGAAAACCCAGATTTAATTAATTCTCGCGAACTCAATCTTGACTATCTAAGAATGCGAATGGCGGAGGAGGTGTTCCATTTTGCCATCATTAGTCAAATTAAAGCCAAGATCAAGGATAAAATCTCTCAAGCTTTGCGTCCTGCTAATAACAATGCAGGAGTTGTAGGAATTGCTGGCAGTAGCGGCGGAAAGCAAGTTGATGAGATTGTTGAAGTGGAATATGAAACTGGAGCAACAATTCAAAAAAATAAATGCGTTTTATTTCGCGTCCAGATTCGCCTAGCTAAATTACCAATTCAAACGACTTCTGCCACAGTTAAAGATATTATTGATTGTATTGAAACTTATCTCAGTCCAGCCGAAGATCACGACAATTGGCAACCAACAATTCAAGGAAGATTAGTATACATTCACTGGGATCAAAAAGCAAAACCCACCCCTTTACTATTAATGGAGCAATCTAACGAAGGAGTTAACGTAAGTTTTCGCACCCAGCGATCGACCAAGAGTAAAGATTTATTCACCCATCGAATCTAAAAACTGTAGGGTGGGCAACGCCCACCTTGTTTGTATCGCTACGAATTCAATTCGCTCTAACAAAAAAGGCAACAGAGTATATCTGTTGCCTTTATTTACTTACAAGCTATGGCTAAATCCAACTAACGCATAGCAGGGACTTTATCTAAGTCAGACTTCTTACCATCTGCTTGCAGTGCTTCTCCTTCGATGAAGGAACGTAGCATCCAAGCCATTTCTTCATGACCTTCCATCAAACCAGTCAAGAAATCAGCCGTACCTTCGTCATGAAAATCTTCAGAACATTTGTCGATATGTTCGCGCAGGTTACGAATGATTAGCTCGTGATCGTCTACCAACTGAGCTACCATTTCCGTTGCTAGGGGTACATGATCGGCTTGCTCTTGGATAGAACCATACTCTACAAAGCCTTTTGCTGTACCTACAGGGAATCCACCCAAAGCACGAACCCGTTCAGCGACAGAATCGATAGTTTCTGTCAAAGCTTGATACTGTTCTTCCCACAACTGATGCAGAGAACGGAACTGGGGACCAACAACATCCCAATGGAATTTTTTAGTTTTGATCAGTAGCAAATAGGAATTCGCTAGATCTTTGTTCAACAATTCGATTACACCTGTGCGTTGTTCTTCAGATAAACCAATGTTTAGCTTACGCATAATTTTTTGTTGTCTGCTCTCTTACTCCTCTTCTAGTGCAACAAATTAACCCCAGTCTGAGCATCAGCCATAGGGGAGATTATGTAATCGTCCTTCTAGCAAGGCTTTGAGCTACTTAAGAACAGTTGTCAGTTATCAGTGAAGAAAGGGTGTGGGGTGTGGGGTGTAGGGTGTGGGGTGTAGGGTGTGGGGTGTAGTGAGTAGCTAGTGGCTAGAATTGCTCCCGATCTCTCCTCTGCACCTGAAGCTCCTCTGCTCCCTTGTCTCCCTTGTCCCCTCACTCCTCACTCCTCACATGGGGCTGACCTTGGCTCGATAGAGTAGCTTTTCACCTTGACAATAGCCGGTATAGCGCACGATGACTGTTTCACCTGGCTGGGCGCTGCCCGATAATAGTTGATGTAGTTGGGGATCGTATTCTACTTCAGCCCCAACAGGCGCGATCGCTTCTACATCCCATTGTTGCAATAACTGCTCGATTGGTTTTACCAATGGTAACAGTTTAACTGCTGCTAGCTCGGGATTTTCCTTAGCTTTGTGGGCGGCTGTGGGCCATTGCAACAACCACGATTCGATCGCCTGTAAACTGGCTAGTTGAAATTCTTTTCTAAGTTCTTGCTGTTGTCTGGCTAGTTCTGCTTGCAAGCGTTCGTATTCTCTTTTTAATTCGGCAATTGGTGGTGAATTCTCACTGGGTACTACTTTGACATTAGGGGCGATCGCCGAGTAAGTGGCAATTAGCTCCCAGAATGAGACTTCTAACGCTTGACTGAGCTTGAGTAAAACATCTATCCGCATTTGCTCGATCTCTCCCCGTCGCAGCTTGCGGATTTGTTTTTCCGATACTCCTGCTTGTTGGGAAAGTGCCTTATAACTGGAAACACCCACCCGCTGCATCATTTGCTGCAACGAATGGGTGTAATCTTGACTTGACGGGAGCTGATGGTGAATCAATGTTGAGTGATGAGTAAGCGATCGGCTATAACTGCGATTATGCCACTCAAGTCTCCTGTACGGGCGGGATTATTGCAGAATTATTGACTCTGGTACAGGTATCTTCCAAAAAAACCGCCCCTACAGCTTATTTAACGGCAACTGGTTGTTTCATAGCAGTGCCATCTTGTTCTGTGAGCCGTCCAGTTGGTTGCAAATGTGCTTCTAGGAACCACAACCGCATATCGATAGTACGGGAGACTTCTACGTACATATCGTTGGTGTCTGCGTCGTTGACTTCCCCAGTTTTATCGATCGCTTCCCGTAAGTGCTTGCCATAGATTGCTAAGCGATCGGCTAAAGCTGCAACGTGATCCTCACCACTATTGATGTCGTAAGGATACTCTGGCAAAATCGAAAACTGGGCAGCAGCGCGAGTTGTTCCTACTGCATAGCCACCAAGAGCTGTAATCCTTTCGGCGAACAAGTCGATATATCCTTCAACCTCAGTAGCAATCTCATCAAATAATTCGTGCAGTTGAAAGAAATCTGTCCCCTTCACGTTCCAGTGTGCCTGCTTCAACTGAGTTTTCAAATCGGTGGTAGCAGCCAGGGTTTGATTAAGTAGCTCTACCACTTGCAAGCGAGTGTCGGTAGGAAGATCGATGCGAGTGGGGTATAAGCGACGTTGATGTTGTTGATAATTGGTACTCATATGCCTCTACTCAGTGGTTTACTCGATTTTCTTAGCTTAGAGCGATATTGCTCTAGGAAGGTACTTCACAATTCAATTTTTAATTTCTCGTTCAGCATTTAGCAATCAGGAGTATTTCACTAACTACTCTTCACTGATAACTG
>NZ_JBOFLP010000064.1:0-18143 GCF_051657925.1 Chroococcidiopsis sp. | reverse complement strand
GAAATCGGAATTTTATATCACCGCAGCGATTTTAAAAAGATTTTGCAGCCAGGGACTTACACTTATTTTGGTCGCCATTGGCAAGTCAAAACTTATGACTTGAACCAGCCAGAAGCCAAAATTGAAAATTTAGAATTGTTGCTCAGAACCCACGAAGCCGAATTACAAGAGCATCTATTAATTATCAGAACAACATTTAACCAAGCTGCTTTAGTACGCTGCGGTCAAAACTGGGTAAGCCTTGCACCAAATCAACTACGCGCTTTTTGGCGTGGCTTTATTGAGGTAGAATCTCATATTTTCAATTTAGAAGAAAGTTTAGAACTCCCTGCCGAATTTGTCCAGCAAATACGCAGCATTGCTATAAACGGATTAAAAAAATTCCAAATTTCAGAATATGAAATTGGCTTACTATACGTCCAAAATAACTTCGTTAGACCTCTAGAACAAGGGGAATATGCCTTTTGGACTGTAAATCGGGATGTTGGAGTCAGAACTCTTAGCCGGATCGTGCCTAACCCAGACTTTCCGCTAGAAGATGTATTGATTGAAAAACATCCTGAGTTTGTCTCAGTCTACTGTGAAATCGTCCAATTACAAGATCGACAAGTCGCAATTGTACGGCATTTAGGTAAAGTTATTGCAATTTTGCCACCCACAAGCCGCAAGTTGTTTTGGCAAGGTGTGGCAGTGGAAATAATTGATATTAGTAACGATGCCAAATTATCACCTAATTTAGTAGCAGAATTGCTAGCAGGTTCTAAAGACGTTTTATTACTGAGTCACAACAGTTTGCACGTTCGCGAAGTCTCCGCGCAGCACGTTGGTTTATTGTATGTCAATCAAGAATTTCAAGCTTTATTAGAGCCAGGAATACATGCTTGGTGGTTATATGGACGCTCGTTTCAAACTGAAGTGATTGACTTGCGCTTGCAAAATATCGAAGTATCCGGTCAAGATATTTTATCGAAAGATAAAGTTCCTCTACGCTTGAATTTAACTGCTGGTTTTCGCATTCAAGATCCACTAAGAGCAAAAAACGGCTTGGCAGATATTTCTACTTTCTTGTACAAAGAATTACAGTTTGCTTTACGTGCAGCAGTAGGCGAACAAACTTTGGACGCACTATTAGAAAATAAAGGTGCGATCGATCGCAGTGTTGCGGAATACATTCGCAGCAAAACCGCAGACTATGGAATTGAAGTCGATTCTGTGGGGGTGAAAGATATTATTTTACCTGGTGAAATTAAGACGATTTTGAGTAAAGTAGTCGAAGCAGAAAAAGCTGCTCAAGCAAACGTAGTTAGACGTAGAGAAGAAACCGCAGCTACTCGCAGCATGTTGAATACTGCAAAAGTGATGGAAGATAACCCTGTAGCTTTGCGTTTGAAGGAATTGGAGGTGTTAGAACGAATTGCTGAAAAGATCGATCGCATTCAAGTTAATGGTAGTTTAGATAGTATTTTGACCGAATTAATTCAGATTAATCGGCAATAGCCATATTACTGTAGGGGCGGGTTTGTTAGACTTAGCGGCATTAGTAGATTGTTTGTGAAATTAAACGCAGATGGGAACGCAGATAAACGCAGATAAACGCAGATGAAGAGGAATTTGTGCAAGATTTATGGATGTGTGAAAATTTCTGATAAACTCGCCCTTTTAATAATAAAATTTAGCAATTTTTTGAGCGATCGCACCCCATTTTGGATTTTGCGTTACAGCCGCCCAGTAAGCAAACCCGCGAATTGCCATATTATGGTCAACTGCTTTCACTTTACCAGTTCGTCCGGTTTCCTGCCCTGCGGTGCGAGTGTTGCCCTTAGTGCTAATTTCTCCTGAAGCTGAAACTCTGGTTTGCTGCCATGCTAAGGCTTTCTCAATCGCTGTTTTGACTTTTGGCGTGAGGGGATCTTCTGGAAAGTAAGTCACCCACCTCTGAGCATACACTACACCTACCATTTGATAACTACTGTCATAGCCGCCTTTTTCTGGATTAACGCCATTTGGACGCTGTAAAGCTAAGCCTTCTTGGAGTGACTGACGGGCATATTTCATCAACTCTGCATCCCCAGTGAGTTTGCTTGTCAACCCCAAGGCTACTGCAACTGCATATCGGCGATGGGTGTAAGGCTGGTTTCGCTTAATTCCCTGTTTCCAGACATTTTGAGAAATCATCCAACGGGCAGCACGTCTAACCAGAGGTTTGTAGCGTGCTATTTGTGCAGCATATTTGTTGGCATGGGGAGATTGCTGGATGACTAGGAGAGTATGAGAGACTGCTTGTACAAAGAACGATGTACTGTGAAAGGGATCGCCTGTTCCTTTAAAACTACCGTCCGCAGCCTGTTGCTTGAATCCCCAGTCAAACATTTTGAATCCCGTTTGGATAGCTTTAGGATCGTTGCTGACTAACCCACCAATAATTAATCCTTCACCGTAGCGCTGCGCTTCAATATACCATTTGTTTGTCCGGTGGCGTTCCCAGTCGATGTTGGCACTATGTGCGCCACTCGGTGATATAGCATCATACGACCGAGAAAGGCGACGGTAGAGATAATTGCTAATTAGATGGGATGACTCGTAGCTAAAATCTGTACGCTTTTTGTTTCCTTGAGTTGGGGGAGTTGAAATCGGGCGTTTAGCAAGATCGAACTGAGACATGCGATCGCCTGAATCTGCAAAAATTAATGGAGAGGCGATCGCTTTTTCTCCTTTATTTGTTGAGAACAACAACAGCGCTATCAATACTAAACTACGTACTTTCACTTGTTATCACCTATTTATTCCCTTGTCTAACTTGCTGAAGCCCTGTAGAATCTAACAGTAAAACAACTGCTCCAGGCAAACTTAACATCCAACCCAAGACTGTTATTGTGAGAGACAACAATAGAGCTTGTTCTACTGAAAGACCAATGCGACTAAATAAATAAGCCCATAATCCCTCTTTTAATCCAATTCCACCTAAAGATATTGGTAGTAAAGTCACTACTACAATAATTGGAATAAAAACTAGGAGTTCTAAATAAGAAATTGGAATTTTTAGCTGATGGGCAACTAAGTAATGGTAATAAACTATAGCCAGTTGTAGTAATAGCGACAGCCCCATTGATAACAATAAAGCTTGGCGATGTTGGGCGAATGTGCGTAAGAGAATTTGAATTTTCGCAAAACGAGCTGCTACATTACTTAAACGAAATTTTATGAGCCAAGGCTCTGCCCAAATTAATAACTTTGGACTTGCTATCAGTAAAACTGCTCCTACTAGCGAGCCAACACAAGCTGCAAATAAGAGCAGAATATCCCAGCGTCCAATTAATTTGAAAGCAGGAACTAAACCGATAACTGCTAACCCAGAAAGCGCAGCAAGTCCTGTAAATCTTTCTAGGAAAACAGATACAAGTGCGACTTCTGAATCTTTAGTCGATTGCGCGACTCGATAAACTCGATATACATCTCCGCCTAGTGCGCCTGGGAGGAAAATATTCAAAAACATTCCGGCAAAATAACTACTGAGCAAACTACTCATTGGTGCAGAATGTCCGCTAGACCACAAAACAACTTGCCAACGCCAACAACTCAGCAATTGACAACCCGTATAGAATAGCAAAGCAAAGATAATAAAAGATGGAGATAGGTACTGAAATTGTACCCAGATTTGATAAAAATCCATCCGAGTCAAGACTAAAGCTAGTACTCCTACACTAACAATGACTTTGATTAAAAATATTGGTTTTACCTTCACTTAATTACCTCAAAAAATAATGAATCGCGCTAACAATTAATGGATAGAGGTTATAAGGTGTAGGGTGGGCATTGCCCACCAAAACTACTATTTCAAAGATTAAATAGAAATCCTATAGGGGTTATAAGTATTTATCAGTAGCGCTCCTAATTCTTGATGACTACGCCGCAGAAGATCCCCCCAACCCCCCTTTTTAAGGGGGGCTATAGAAGATTGGAGTTTTCAATAATAAATAGAATTGGTGTGACAAGTTTAATAGGCTCCTAAATCTCCGCCTTGATAAGGTACGTGTGGAAATATTCCATCTTCTGGTTTCCACAGCCGCACCCGCGCTCCAAAGGTTTCCATAATTGGTTGACCAAGGGTTTCTATGTAGTCGCGAAATACAGGTTCAAATCTACCTTCTGTGTGGTTATCTACATGCAGCCATACGCGCTTAGAATTCTCTAAAACATGGCTCATTTGATCTAAATTGCTAATTAATTTGCCACCACCCCAGCGATCGATCACCCGACCATTATTCCAATAGAAAACATCAAAGCGTATGTTGCCTGGAATAAAGTAATCTAGACCGCCTAAACCAGTTGAAGCAGCAGCCGGAGAAGTGGAAATTACAACATCACCTGGTTGTCTGTGACTGCTAATATATGCGAATGCTTCATTGTTACGCCTAGTGAGTGCATCGTGATAGCTAGCTAATACTCGATTTGGTTCTACATTCAGAGTTAAAAGTAAGAGAATGCTAGCGATCGCAATTCCTCGAATCGGCAACAAGTTCCTCGTAAAAACTTCAAACTTGCTGGCTAAACTTTCGGCAATACAAGCAGCACTATAAACAGCAAGCAAAATAAATATTGGATAAATTTGGTAAGTGTATCTTGTGGCAATTTGATAAATTAAAATGGTAAGTAATATCAAATTAATTGAAACACTGCTGAACAAAAACAATGTTTTTCCATCTCGACGCTTCAGAAAGTAGATCCAACCTAGCAAAAAGAAGAAACTGTAAAGAGTATGCATTCGGCTGGGACCAACAAAAAAATTATTTACTAGTCCTGAAATGCTAAAGAAATGGACTTTGAGATAAGCATCTGTACTGTCAGAAAGAGCTACCCAAGGAGTTAAACATCGAATCGAAAAGAAAACAAGATCGTAAGCAATAATTCCCATTGATACGATACTACTGACAACAATTTGCCAATCGTCTGCCCAGCGAAAAGGTCGATAGAAAAAGAGAAATCCTACCAAAAAGCAAGGCAATAAAGTAACAGTTACCTCTTGATTTAAAATTGTTAATGTCAAAGCAATAAAGAATCCATATTGGTAAGCTCTACCACTGCGATCGACAAATCCTTTGAGGAATAACCAAAAACTTAAAATACTTAGGCATTGAACGACTTGGTAAAACCGAATAAAGCGAGAAAAGTATACTTGTGACGGATCGAAAGCTAAGATTACCGTGACGATGAGAGCTATCCAAGCTTTTCCAGTAATTTTGCGGGTGAGGATAAAGACTAAAATTAAAGTGGCTGTACCCCAAAGTACCGATAAAAACCGAGCATTCACAACTGAGTCCCCTAGCAGCCGCAGCCACAGCGCCAGCATGTAGTGATAGGCTGGAGAGCGGGTATACCAAATACCAGACGTTGCTTGAGGCGCACCTGTACGCAGAATTCCTCTAGTTGCATCTAAAGAAGTATTTTCATCTGCATCAAGGTCTACGAAACCAAGGTTATAGGTTCTAACCACAAAACCGATCGCGACAATCGCACCTAGAATTAACCATTGATTCCAAGCAGGAGAATACGCTTGGTAAGCTGTTGTCAATCGATTGATGAAGTCGTGGCGCGTGCGGCTGGGAAGTAAGATATACAGGGCGATCGCCCCAAACCCAAACAAAATTAAGCACATACTTGCTGGAGATACCCCAACGCTACCGACTAAACTCAAGCTGACAAAGGCAGTTAACCCCATAGGCAACCACAGCCCCAAGCAAGCTAGTTTTCTTTCCCGCCAACTCCACAGCAGCGTCAGCAACACGACGACTAAAAACCCTAGCAAGATGAGTGAATCGCTCTGTTGTTGAAAAAACAGCAGTCCCCGTTCTGCTTCTGCATAGCGGTGCTTGAGTAAACCAATTCCAATGAGAAACAGCGTTCCAGGTAATAACAGCTCTGCCCCAGCGCCTAAGCTATTCCACCAGCTATGGCGATCGCCCAGCCAAAATCTACCGAGACTCCAGGCGATCGCTACAGCACAACCTACACCTGCTAATTGCCACAGCCAAAAGTGCCAGAGATAATCGGGATAATTCAGCAGATATGCATCGCCCTCAAACGTGCGTTCCAACTTTTGTACGTCTGGCGAACCCAAAACCTGTGCTGCTTGTGCTTCACCTTCACCTTTGAACCAGCCAGATACAGGCTGCTCCAGAGTCTTCCAAGTGTTATTCGTGGCAATAGGTGCAATAATTGCGTGTGACTTTGTTTCTGCCCAGCCATCCAAGAAAAATCCCAGCGGGTTAAATGGAGCCGCTGCACCAAGTTGGTGCAGGGGTCGGGTTAAATGTACAGCCAGGGTATTGCTGCCAGGTTTAAGAAAATTTGTCACCTCATACATGTGCAATTCATTATTATGCTCGGCTTCGTAGCGGTTGACCAATAAGCCGTTAATCAGCAAAGCATACTTCCCATCTCCTGCAAACCGAATGAAGGCACGGGAAAATTGATGTTGCGGTATCTGCCAATCACTTCTCAGCCACACTTCTCCTTGGGTACTTTCGATTCCGGTAATCCAATTGCCCTCTAGCAAGCGATCAAACAGTCTTGGACTGAGGCGATTATAAGTTCCTTCGCGCACCGAACCAATTGCCTTGGCTGAAGACCAACTTTCATCAGGGAAGTCGCGATCGAACCAAAGTAAACCATTGTGGGCTTCGTTGAGATTTGAGACTAGCCAAGGTGTTGTGCCTGTCGCCAGATCGATTGCGGGTGATGTAGATAAGGGATAGACAGCGCCCTCAACTACGACACGCGGATTTTGCCGACTTTTTTGCACCTCGATCGCGATCGTATTTCTCCCAGATTGGAGGTGACGAGTCAAGTCAACATAAGTAGTTAATTTCCAATCTTTCGCATTGGCAAGCTGAATCCAATCGTAACCCCGCGAACGGTAAGCGACGCTATCATTTGCTCTTTGGAACTCTTCGGTAAAGCGACTTCCCAAGCCCAGAGAATGATAGAGAATATTTCTGTCTCTAGCGATCGCCCGTCCGTTGACATAAAGAATGAAATCGTTGTCGGCACTCAACCGCAACCAGCCTGCTGCGGGAACGTCATTCAGGAAAAAAGACCGACGGGCATAAAAACGATATGTTGGTGCTTGGGGCGCAATCCACTGTGTTTGGGCAGACCAAGCAACGCGTTCGGCAGCAGCAGGGCTTTTATCCCAAACAGAAAATCCCGATATACCCAACAAAAAGCCTAGGATTAAGACTAATCCGAGCGATAGCCAACGGTTTAAACGCTTCATTCTTGAGCCTCGCCAGAGTCCTTCCAAGCTTTGTTGTCAATCGATTGGCGATACTGCTCCCAGGCTTTTTCGATATTGCCATCATGGTAGCTCGCCCAAGAGTTGTGCAGATACGCTTGACCCAGTAAAGCTAAATTGCTTTGCTGGGGATACTCTTGCGTCTCGATAATTTGTCGCGCCACTGATGCCGAGAGATCGAATTCACCATTAGCAGCTCTAGCCAGCATTAAGTCGTAAAGCGCTTCGATATGAGCCGGAAAAATCTGCAATGCCCGTTCAAAACGCTCTATTGCTAACCCCGTCTGATGGTTTGTGGGGCTGTTCGCACCGTTAAAATAGGTCACTCCTTGGTTTAAGATACTTGTCGTGAGATATTCCCTCACCAAAAAGTTGTGCGGTTGCGTTGCTAATGCATTTTGGAAATACTCTTCGGCGCGGATGAAATCTTTGCGTCGATAGCTTTCTAATCCCTTGACAAATTCGATCGCGGTTGGATCTGGCTGGTTAGCATAAAATCCGGCTTCTGCCTCACGTCGCAGAAATTCCGTATCGCCTTGCAAAGGCGGATAACAAGTTTTTAAAATCTTGCTAATAGTGACAACTGGGCGATACTGACCCTGAGCATATAGCGTATCTAAGTGGCGATCGATGAAATTGGGTAATAGCATTGAGACAACTACTAAGGCGATCGCGACTCCCGCCCAAGGTAAAAACCTACTCATATCTGATATCAAAGCGTTAAAGCTTCGCTCTGCCAATCCTAAATAAAATGCCATTAAACCAATAACTAAACCAGCAACAGTCGCACTCCAACCGCGACCAATGTAAGCAAAAAAATTGTTACTATAACCAAATCCCTCGACCCAAATTAGATCCCAGGATGACATTTGAAAAAAGCGACTATCTTTAATAGAAAAAGAAGCAATTGATTTGATTGGTTCTGGTTGACTTAAAGTGATATTCTGTTTCCACTGAGACTGAATTTTCGGAAAATTTCTTTGAACGTGATGAGTGGCTTCTACCCCTTGTTTATAGTAAGCCGCACTCAAAAAAGCCATAGTAGGCGACCAGGTAGTAATAAAGTAAGGAAAAAGTAGCACAACAAATAATCCGCTCCAGAACAGCATTCGAGCGGCGCGACTGCGACTAAACCAAAGTGCGATCGCCCCAGTTAAAAGAGCAAACAATAAGGCGATCGCCCTACCTAGATTGGCGATAATAAGATTGGTGTCGAATGTCTTTAAAGCTTCATCAGGTAAACTATACCAAGGAGATTTTACTCCCAAAAATAAAGCAAAAGCTGCAACCAGAAAAGTAAGTCTCGTGCGCTCAAACCAGTTATACCAAACCACCTTTTTGACTTGAGATTGACCATTTATGAGCGGTTCAGTCACAGGTAATCTACCAGCCAATATTGATAAAATGGTATTCAGATAATGAAGCAAATTATTCATTGTTTGCCTTTAGAAGTGAGCAGTGAGTAGGGTGTGGCTAGTGGCTATAATCTCCCCCTTGTCTTCCTTGTCCTCCTTGTCTCCCTTGTCCCCTTTATCTCCTCAGTTTTGACTTTTGACTTCTGACTTTTGACTTTTGACTTCTAAGCGATCGCCTGGATTTATCCCTCTAGGAGAAAGTACAACCTGTTCCCCTGGCGTTAACCCTGCCAGAATTTCCCGTTGGTTGTCGAATATTCTACCCATCTGGACTGGTTTAACAACCGCTTGACCTGCCTCGGCAACCATTACCATGCCTTCGCCACCAGATAAATGGATGACTGCACTTTCTGGAATTGCTAAATTAGCTTTGTCTTTATTGAATTGAACGTATCCCTGCAAGCCAGCTGCCATTTGCAGATCGTCAACGGCAATCCAAACGGAGTAAGTATAACGGCGATCGATTCCACCTTTAGGACGTTTACCCGCACTGGTTAAAATAGTTGGGTTGAGGCGAATCACTTTTCCTTGGAAGGTGCGACCAGGATAAGACATCAAACGTACCGTCGCCAGATCTCCAACTTTTATCGCGTTGATTTGCGCTTGGTCGATATAAGCCCTAATTGCAAAATCTTTAGATATACTGACTAACGGACGGCTGGCGCGTACCCCTGCTAACTCGCCGCGATCGATATTAACCCAACTAACTAAACCGTCCATCGGTGCGTAAAGCACTGTATTGTGTAAATTTTTCAGAGCATTTTGTAGGGCTATTTTGTCGTTTTGTAGCTTCAGACGAGCATTGCCCAATTCGTTATCGATCTCTTGTTGCGTATGTGCCAGTTCTTGCTGAGCGCCAAGCAAGTTTTGTTGCAATGTCGTGTAAAAGTCTTGGCTGCCGTATAACTGAATTTGGGCGTTAATTGTTTGCCGTTTTGTAGAATCTAAGTCTTTCTTTCGCGCTAAATAACTATCTTGAATGTCGTAGAGCTGAAATTTAGAAATAGCTCCTGCTTGTACTAAGGAACTCATTTGTTGCAGTTTCTTTTCAGCAATTGCTAACCTATGCTCGCCATCAACTACTTGGTCTTTGAGTTCCTTCTCAACTAAGGAATTCATATCTTGCACTTTAGTTGATGCGATCGCCAATCGATGTTTGGCAAGTTCGACATCAGTTTTTAGCTTGGCTAATTTCACTGGCGCTGACTTTTGTAAGTTCAGCAGAGCCATTTCCGAAATAGCGGCATTGTTACGGGCAGCATCAACAGCATTTTTGTAAGCTTCTTGCTGAAACTGAACTAATGGCTGTCCTCGTCGTACTGACTGCCCTTCCTCAACGTAAACCTGTTCTACTGGTCCTGATACCTGCGGGCGGAGGTCTATTTTATGCAGCGCCACCGACTCCCCAGGCGCAGCTACGTTATCCTCTAAAGTTTTTGGCGCTACGGGTATAGTTTTAACCGCGATCGGTTTACCAGTTAATCGTTGCAATGCCGGATAACCAATTCCAGAAGCGTAGATTTTCGACTCTGGATTTTTGGTCGCTGGCACGAGTACGGCGATCGCTAGAACCGCCATAATTCCCAATGGTGCTGCTACGAGAGTTGTCAAAACAGCACGAGAAAATAATGGATGAGAACGAATCATAATTTTACTGTTTGAGAGAGCGTCGGCGCAGTATTAGCCAAGGCGGAGCTAAATACCTCTTGCCACAGAGGAACGATCCGCGACCAGCCAAACCGAACTTGAACATCTTGTAAGCCTTGCCGTCCTAGCTGTTGAGCGAGATTGGGTTCAGCCAGTAGTTTCAAGATTGCTGTTGCCAATGCGTAAGGGTCTTTTTGGGGTACTAATAGACCAGTGACTCCAGAACGGATGACATCGCCAATGCCACCAACCGCACTAGCAACCACAGGCTTTTCGTGGGCTAAGGCTTCTATCATCACAATTCCTAAGCCTTCGGTATCGCCTTTGCTATCTACAATGGCAGGTAGGACAAAGATATCGCAGGAAGCATATGCATCTGCCAATTCTTCTTTACTGACGAAACCGAGGAAGTCTACCACGTTATCTAAACCCATATCTTGACACTGAGATTTAATCTCTGTTTCTAGGATTCCCTTACCAACCACCTTTAAGCACACGGGCTGTTGTTTTAAAATCAGTGTCAAAGCTTCCAACAGATATCGCAATCCCTTACGTTCGTCCAGTCTGCCAACAAAAAGTAATTGAGGAATCTCCCCTACTGCACGTTGTTTGGGCGGTTTTGCCTCAATTGTCAAACCATAGGGAATTACGGTGACTGCGCCAGCATAAATTTTGCGTACCAATCCTAGCGTGAAAGAAGAATTGGCAGTGACGCTGTTGGCATGGGGCGTAAGCCAGCGCAGAATTGATGAGACAAAGCGGAATTTATTTGCAAGTAAAAGTTCGGCTCCGTGAAAACTGAACACCATCGGAATGCCCAAGATCTTGCTAGTAGGAAATGCCATCAAGCCGTGGGGAAAAGCCCAGTGAACGTGGAGTAGGGCGGGTTTTTCTTTGCAGCACACCAGAAATAACTGAATCGTACCTAGAAGGATGTAAAGCGCTGCTGCTAGTAAATAAAGCGGCTGTTTTTGCAACTTAGTCGGCGCTCCATCGCGGACGAGATTTTCAAACCGCTTGATACAGTAGCGAAAGCGATGAACTTTCACGCCATCTAATATATAGCTTTTACTGCCTTCGTAAGCTGGAGCAAAAACTGAGAACGTGGTTTCCGCAGATTGACAGCGTAAAATTGCCTCTCGCACAAAAGCTCCGTGATTGCCTTCTGCGTTTTGAGGATATACCGAACTGATTACGAGAATGTGTTTGTTCATGAGGAGATAGGAGTCGGAAATGAAGGGGAATTGTAGAGACGTTACATGTAACGTCTCTACAAAAATTAATAAATTCAAGAATTACTCGCTACGCGATCGCGGTTGACTTGCATATCGAAAGCTTCTTTACCCGCACGAAACCCAACATCAACTGCTTTGAACATGGCGGGAATGTATTGGAACGGTAAGAGTAAGCGATTTTCTACATGGAACCACCACCAAGTCCGAGAAAAGTTCATGGCTGATGTCACCAACCGTCCGCGCCCAAATTTACTCTGTCCAGAAAAGCGTGGATGCCAAGGAGTAGGAACCTCTGTAATCTTATATCCCCAGCCTGCCAGGATCGCCAAAAGGTAGCGATGGGTAACAACGTCAAATGGAACTTTGGTGAGAATGTCGCGGCGCACGAGTTTGATCCAATTCATGTCATGAATTTTCAGACCAAAGGACATGCGACAGGCAAGATTAGCAAATTTAGAAGCCATAACTTTGCCATCACCGCGCTGCTGTCGCCATCCGGCAACGCCATCAACTCCTGGTACGCAAGCTTCTAATAATAAAGGTAAGTCAGTCTGAAAATCCGACTCTAAATCGGCTTGTCCCCAGAAAATCCATTCTGTATTGACGTGGGCGATCGCCGTTTTCCAAACTCCGGTAACACCGCGCTTTTGGGGATGCCGAATCGTTTTTAAATAAGCATATTGGCAACATAACTGCATCAGAATTTGAGGAGTGCTGTCTGTGCTGCCGTCATCAATTAAAAGTACTGGTAGAGTAAAGCCTAGATTTTGAAAAGTGCGATCGAGCGTATGAAAAAGTTTTTCCAAATTACCTTCTTCATTCAAGCAAGGAATTACGATTGTGACTGAGTGACTTAAGGAGGGAGGTGCGAGTAACATGGGGCGGCGAGAAATGTAAAAGTTTTGTTAAAAAACATCATGGCTTCGTAATGTATTGATTTAGTTCGGTAGGATTACTTGAATGTTTGTGTGTTTTGTTAAAGAATTTGTGAAGAGAAAGATAAGTTTGAGAAAAACTTAAAAAATAGTAAAAATTCTCTAGCGCTCGCCATTAAATCTATGCCAATTTGTGTGATTGTACTGAGATCTAGTTTTATTTTGGAGTACGAATTTTTGACAAAAAAATTTACTTTTAGATAGAAGCCGTAATTCAACACATTTAATTCTTCATTGCAGTGTAAACACATAAGTGTAGTCTGCATACATCTCAGTAGAGATCGCGACTTGTGTTTTGTCAAGCGTGTAAATTGCACGATTCCATCGTCATTTCAGAGAAACGATCGGTAATTGCACTGAATTTTTGCCACCATCTAAACTCATTTACACAGAATTCAGAGGCGATCGAAGTATATCTGTTGAAAATAACTTCCGTATTTGTCTTCAGGTAGTTTACAACCATCTCGGACAAGATAAATCTGTAGTAAATTCGACCTCTACCACAAGACTGAAATTTGGCACTACTAAAAAGGAGATTTCGAGAAAATTTTATTTTGCTGCGGCTTCTCAGCTCAAATTTTGTCATGGTCTTGCTGAGAAAACCTCAGCTATGAGTTTTGTCTAACTGTGTAATTTGTCTAACGGTGTGAGACTAACCCGACAGTGGTTAGTTATTGAAGATCTGAACTTTGTGGAAATATGAACACTCAAACCAAACGGCTTTATCGCCAACTGCTCGTAGCTGCCTTGTTAATGGGTGGCACTTTTAATATGACTGCACCTGTTCTGGCACAGTCTGTACCGACTGCGCCACTCACGGGTGCGGGGACTGAGATCAAAAACAAAGCGACTGCTACATATGAAGACCCTAGTAACCCTGGTACGATAAATGCAACTTCTAACGAAGTCATCATCACGGTAGCAGAGGTTGCAGGTATTGCCGTTACTGGAGCGACACCTGTTGATAGGAACGGTAGCAGTGTCTCCAACGGAGATATTCTAGACTTTAACTTTACGATTACCAACGTCGGTAACGATACCACTGCCTTCTATATTCCAGGTAAAACTGTCCTGAATTCAGGTGGTCGTATTGTTGGCGGTCAGATTGCAAACATCGCTGACCCTGATAGTAACTACGCCGGTCACGTTTACATCACAGAGATTAACGGAGTTGTGCTGACATCTCCAGTTCTCGTTCCTGATGCTGGCGTGCAGACAGATAACGCTGCCTTCATCGCTGCCATCCAAGGCGCAGGATATGCTGCTTTTAATGGGGCGATCGATGTTAATGAAGGCATAGTCGTAAAAGTTCCTGTCACAGTTACAGCAACCGTAGCAACGAATCCAATTAGCGTGCAATTCGGTAACACTGCTGACCCAGGAACGCAGAATCGCCAGAACATCCCATATGTAGCGGATGCTACTACTGTCGATGATGTACGGACTGCTGACATTACATCCGAACCAGCTCCTAGAAATTTAGGTCCGGCGAATGGAGAACGGGAAGCAGCAGCATTTCAGACGATTCCTTTAGGAACGCAGGTCACTACCCGCGCTCTGGCAACTGTACTCAAAACTCGCTCTCTATATACTCCAAATACTTCAGGACTCGATGACGACCAGATTCGTTATCGCTTAGACCTGCGCGTTGAAGGTTCCTACCCTAATGATGCCTCCATTGCTGTAGGTAATTTGGAAGGAACAGCTCTAGCTAACTCCATTACGGGTGCAGGCGCTCCTACTGGAAATGTGATTTTAGTTTCTGATGTCATTCCGACAAGTACAGTTTTGGATGTTAGTTTCCTACCAACTGCACCTTCAGGCTGGACTGTAGTGTATAGCAATGACGACCCTGCGGCGGCTAACGCAACAGCCCTCAATGCCAACTGGACGACCACTGCACCTACAACTCAAGCTCAAGCAGATGCAGTGAAACGGATTGGCGTTGTCCGTACTGGTATAATGACTGCTGGATCTTCTACACTTGCCGATACAAACGGCTTTCAGTTCCAGGTGAGGACAGTCACGGGCTTTACTGGCGGTCAAATCCTGAATATTGCTCAATCCTTCGGTCATACCCAAGGAGATAGCGATCTTAACCGGATTATCTATGATGAATCCGGCGACCAATTCCCCAATAACTTTGAGGATACTACGACTCCATATGCTGACGGTGCAGGTGGCTTCGATCCCCTCAATGATGATGGTATAGCTCTTGCTACTTACGGTAGTGACTCCAGCAGCCAAACCGTCAATAATCCTCAAAGTAACCAGGGTACGGGTGCTGATGGTGAAGTTAACCTATTTTCTATTGACCCACCTGGAAGCATTTTGACCGGACCGAGAGGAGTTCCGGGGGCAACAGGTCCAGGAGGATCTAACCAGACTGACTACGTGAACCAGGCAATTTCGCCGCCAGTAGGTAAAAATCCTACCGATACACTTACCGATGCCGAGACTGGCGATCTGGTCTTCAACAGCACGGTAAGAAACCCCAACTCGCTTGGACTCAACAACGTAGTTCTGAAGCCAATTCCCGCTGCACAAGCCGATTACGTAGCAGATAGCACGGCTGATAACCAGCAAGACCCCAATACTGGTTACGGTACAAACGCAACCTTACCAGATGGTACGACCGTCAAGATCGAGTCTGGTGGACAAATAGCCATATATGAATGGGATAGCGGGACTAATACTTTTACCCTTCAGGCTGGTTCTTCTGTAGTCAAACTCACTACGCTCAACGGTCAGGTCAGTATTGACTACACAGTGACAGTGAATCTTGGCGGTGGTGCTGCTCAAAACACAGCCTATCCAGTGGCGATCGTGGCGTTTGTCGATGAAGGTGGTAACAATGAGTTTGACCGGAGTTCATCTGCTTCCACAGCTGAAAGTATCTTCAACATGAAAGTTGTCAGAACGTACACGGGCTTCGTGAAGCTGACAAAAGAAGCTCGGATTTTGGATGATGCTGGTAATCCGATTACTGTAGATGCAAATAACAATACGATTACCGATCCAGATGGATTTACGACGAATCCAGCAAGACCACAACCTGGTTGGAAGATCGAGTATCGGATTTCTTACGAAAACATCTCAACTCCTGCTTCTACTGGTGGTAGCGGTAGCGTTCAACTGAATGCTAGCAACTTCAGGATCTTTGAAGATGGTACTGGCGATACAACAAATCCCAGAAATGGTACTTGGGCTGCAACTACATCCCACGTCCTGACCAAGGCAGTTGCGACACAAGGAACTGTCAGCTTCTACAACAGTACGATCGATACGGGAAATCCTGGTTCTGGCGTACCTGAAGCCGAGATCAATAGCGGCTATGTCAACTTTATCGGTAGTTTAGCTCCGAATAGTACGGCAGGAACACCACAAGGCAACTTCAAGTTCCAGCGGCTAGTGAAATAGCTGAGACGAATAGAATTCGCAACTACACAGTTAAAGTCCGCTGGCGCGGACTCAAGAAATTCAATGCTTTTGAATCCGTGCTTATCTGGCTTTGCCTGTGTAGTTTCGCGAATTGTAGCCTCACGTGTTTTGCAATATTCCTATCTCTCTGTTAGAGCCGTGCCTTGAATGGGCAAATTAATTGATGGATTTAAATCATCAGGAGACTGTCACAATGAAACATTTGTCAATGTTTGGCTTAGCTATTGCTGTATTATTGTCTGCACCTTTAGGCGATCGCATCGTTAGCGCCCAACAACAGCCAAAAGCAGCAGCTCAAAATATTCAATCTCAACGCCCCGTACAGTTAAATCTGATGGCAGAAAAGCGAGTCATGCAGAAAGATGCTCAGGGCAAGCCAAAAGCGTCCTGGCAAGCAATGCGGGGAAAAGTTACAGTTTTTCCAGGGGACGTGATTCGCTATACTGTGCGTGGTGCTAATAGTGGCGATCGCCCAGTCAAAAATCTCGTATTAACTCAACCAATTCCCAAACAGACGACGTATATTTTGAATTCTGTCAGTGTCAATCATCCTGGGGTTGCGGTTACTTACAGCATCGATAATGGCAAGAGTTTTGTAGAAAAACCCATTGTAAAAGTCAAATTGGCTGACGGTAAGGTTAAAACTGAGCCAGCACCAGCAGAACTCTACACTCACATTCGCTGGAAATTTGCCCAAGCGGTTGATTCTACCAAAATGCTTGGTGCGGCTTATCAAGTCAAGGTGAAATAAATTCGGAGTTCGGAACTTTTACACGAGCATCGATCCCCCTAAATCCCCCTTAATAAGGGGGACTTTGAAAGAGCGATCCCCCTAAATCCCCCTTCACAAGGGGGACTTTGAAAGAGCGATCCCCCTAAATCTCCCTTAAAAAGGGGGACTTTGAAAGAGCGATCCCCCTAAATCTCCCTTAAAAAGGGGGACTTTGAAAGGTCAAACCCCCCTTTTTAAGGGGGGCAGGGGGGATCTAAAAACTCTACTAGGTCAAAACAATACTGCTCAAATTGCTTCTGAAATAAAGCGATCGCTATTACACTCTCGACCTAGTTCAATATTAGCTCGTCCTCCGATCGCGGGCAAACAAAACAATAATTCTCTGAACGCAAATGCAACCTCCGAACCGATTTTTTAATTATTGGTTGCGACCAATAGCAACAGCTCTTTTAGCTGGGGCTGTCTTAGAAACTTTATTAACTGGTCTTATTCAAGCAGGGGTAGCAGTTCAAATTGCTAATCAAGCAACTTATAGCTATGAGTTTGTTAACGATAAATCGGATACTCCACAATCAATTCAAACTATAACTAATCAAATTTCTACCTCAATTGGAGGATTGATCGATCCTTTAGGAAAAATCACAGGTTGTGCGGGTGAAACTTTGCCTGATTATACAGGATTTAGTATTGGTTTATACGAATCAAATTCTCAAGATTCAACTGGTACAGAAATTGCCGAACCTGCGGCTTTAACTCGTACAGAATCTCCAGATATTTCTGGTAATAATATTGCTAAGGGATTAGAACCAAATACAGAAAATAGCAATCCTTTTTTCCTCACCAATGGCAAAGAAGGAACTTATAATTTCCTCCTTGACCCTCAGCGGGGTCAGCTGGATCGCGGTAAAACTTATATCTTATTAATCCGTCCCCCCAGTAAATCAATTTATGACGAGCGCCGCATCAAGCTAACAATTGGAGAACGGGACGAAAGAGTTGTTGCTTATACCGCTACTTCTTTAGATGGCAAACCGATTAGTTCTACAGACAATCGTACGTCTGTCAACGGAACTATTGATATTGAAAATGCCGAACGAATTGGATTAGTCTTAGCCGTTTTGGATTTGAATACAAGCGTCTGTCAAGCGCAAGAAGTACAAGTTGTCAAAACAGGCGATCGCGCTACAGCCGAGCCTGGAGATACAGTTATCTATCGTCTCTCAGTCAAAAATCTCAGCAGCAGCCCGCTGAAAAATGTTGTCGTCACCGATACCTTACCTCTAGGTTTTACCTTTATACCTAAATCCGTGCGAGCAGAGTTGGGTAAATCTCCAGTGGCGATCGCATCCAGTCACGATGGCAGAACGATCTCTTTACGTGCAGAGCGAATAGAACTACCAGGTAGCGCCACTAACGAGCAAGTTCTGAGTATAGCTTATGCCGCAG
>NZ_JBOFLP010000063.1:0-20059 GCF_051657925.1 Chroococcidiopsis sp. | reverse complement strand
CATCGTCCTGGATATTATCTATCTCGTAGATTCTACTTCGACTACATGAAAATAGATCGCTTGTAAATGTTGAAGTCCGCTACTCTATCTTTAGGATGAATATAGAAAAGTTCCTGCTAAAGAAAGATCGTTTCAGTTGATTTTCCTTGGTACATTGCTGTTAGTTTTGTAAAGAGAGGAAGCCTAATGGATAAAGATAATCTTATGCAAGGGGTGATTCCACCTGAGCCTCCCATTCACGCTCAATCGGGCGTACACGAACTAAAATCCCGATTGGAATGGGGAGAACCTGCTTTTACAATCCTTGACGTGCGCCCTCGAAACGCATATAACGACGGTCATATCATGGGAGCTATGCCCATGCCAATGGAAAATTTAGCAGAACGAGCAAAGTCTTCCATCGCATCGAGCCGCGATATTTACGTTTACGGTGAAACAGACGAGCAAACTGCTGAAGCTGCTCAAAGTCTCCGTGCAGCAGGATTCGAGCATGTGGCAGAACTGAAGGGTGGTTTCCCTGCGTGGAAGGCGATCGCAGGTCCTACGGAAGGAATTGTTGAGTCTCAAGCACCAAAAGATCAGGAAGTATACAATGTTGTAACTCAGCTACAACACCATACGGATACGCAGAAAAACCTTAGAGATAACTAGGTTGCTAGAGGGCAACTTTGAAATTCAATCTTCAAGGTCGAAGCTACTCGCATTAGATCGTAAAAAGAGCGTCAAAGATTAATTTAACTTTGCAAAAAAGTGACTCCCATCTCGGAGTTTTTTCGAGGTGGGATATTTGTCATCTAGCTTTGGGCGATCGCCAATCGTCAATTTTGCGATCGCGGCACTTACAATAAAATGCATTGATGTAATCGATCTAGGAGTCGCGATCGTGCCAGCAGCAGTAGGAGTCATTGAAACTTTGGGTTTTCCAGCAATACTCGCCGCAGCAGATGCAATGGTGAAAGCAGGCGAAGTCACCCTCGTTTACTATGGGATTGCCGAAAAAGGAGAGTTTTTAGTCGCGGTTCGCGGTAAAGTAGCAGAGGTTAACCGATCTGTAGAAGCGGGAATTGCGGCTGCTGAAGAAGTGTTTGGCGCTCAAGTCATCGCTCACTACATCATTCCCAACCCGACAGAAAACATAGAAACGGTATTACCAATTCAATACACTCAAAAAGTAGAACAGTTCCGCACGTTTTAAAGCGACTAGCGATGAAAGTAAGGACGCGATCGCCTGTCAGAGCTTATTGTCAAAATTAGGAATAAATATCTATTGACAAATGAGAGATGACACAAAGTGCTTTCGCTCTGTCAAAATATAGGATGAGCATTTATAGAATGTATTTCTTAAGCTCTATACTTTAAATTCTTGACACGATCTATTTGGGGAGATAGCCAGTGCCACAGGCAGTTGGATCGATTGAAACGAAGGGTTTTCCTGCTGTGTTAGCCGCAGCAGATGCAATGGTTAAAGCCGGAAGAGTCACTTTAGTTGGTTATATTCGAGTTGGTAGCGCTCGTTTTAATGTTAACGTGCGCGGTGATGTCCAAGAAGTCAAAACCGCCGTTGCCGCAGGAATTGAGGCAGTAGAAAATGTATACGGAGGTACGCTTGAATCCTGGGTGATCATTCCGCGCCCACACGAAAACGTAGAAGTCGTACTACCCATCGGCTTTACAGATGAAGTCCAGCGCTTCCGCGACTCGGTGGAACGACCGATTATTCAAAGATAGGGAGCAGGGAGCAGGGAGTAGGGAGCACAGGGGAGCAGAGGAAGCAGAGGAAGCAGAGGAGCTTCAGGGGCAGAGGAGAGATCGGGAGCAATTCTAGCCACCAGCCAAGCCACTCACTACACCCCACACCCTACACCCTACACCCCATTCTTCACTGATAACTAACAACTGTTCCCTACTCCCTCTTCTTGTGACTCGGATTTCAATTATTATTCCAACGTTGAACGAAGCAAGCTGTATTGGACGTACTCTGCGACAGCTAAGCATACTCAGTCCTCCAGCATGGGAGGTGCTAGTTGTCGATGGTGGTAGCGAAGATGGTACGGTTGCGATCGCTCAAGCTGCGGGAGTGCAAGTTTTATTCTGTACTGAACGAGGGCGTGCAATTCAAATGAACCAAGGGGCAAAAGCTGCCAGCGGAGAAGTTCTTTGTTTCATCCATGCCGATACTTGGGTTCCAGACGATCTAGTTGAAATAATCGAGCGGACTTTGGCAGATCCTGGAGTTGCAGGTGGGGGTTTTGTTTCCCTCATGGCAGGTTCCTCCAAAACTCGTTGGTGGATGTCTCTGCACAATTTTCTCAAAACTTATTACGCGCCGTTACTATTTCGTCCCCACTTATTTTTTCAGGGTTTGAGGTTACTATTCGGCGATCAGGCGATTTTCTGTCGTCGAACTGATTTTTGGCAATGTGGTGGCTTCGATCGCACTCTAGCAATTATGGAAGAAGCCGATTTTTGCTTGAAATTAGTGCGGCAAGGGCGCATCCGGCAAGTCAATCGCATCGTCCAAAGTAGCGATCGCCGTGTTGCCCGTTGGGGATTTTGGCAAGCAACAGCAATATATCTATATATCGGTTTTTTGTGGGGGTTTGGTATTTCTCCCACATATTTAAAGCGACTGTATCGGGATATTCGGTAATTTGTTATTTGTCATTTGTTGTTGGTTGACAGTTGACAGTAGACGCTGCACTACACTTCGTGAAGACAGTTGACTGTTTCACTGATAGCTGGTAATTGGTAGTTGGTGAGTGGCTAGTAGCTGGTGGCTGGAATTGCTTCCTTGTCTCCCTTGTCTCCCCCCTCTCCCTTGTCCCTCTTGTCCCCCTCGGTTCTTCGTCCAGTCATAACCATTTCAACTTTGGTAGGGGCTGAGACTAAACCTCGCCTTACGGGATGTACGGGGCGGTTGTTGGCTAGCGAGAGTTCTAAGTTAGATAGGATGGTAGCCAAGGCGAGTTTCATCTCAAACATGGCAAAAGCTGCACCAATACAGCGCCGCACGCCGCCGCCGAAGGGTAAGTACTCGTAAGGAGAAAATTGCCGTTCTAGGAAGCGTTCTGGTTTAAATTGCTTTGGTTCGGGGTACAGGTCTTGGCGTTGATGGGCGAGATAGATGCTACCTACTAATACCGTACCTGGTTCTAACTGTTGCCCTAAAAGAGTAACGGGCGATCGCACGACTCTAGGAAAAGTAAGCATTCCAATCGGATAGATCCGCAGGGTTTCGGAACAGACGGCGTTGAGATAGGGTAGTCGCACGATCGCGTTTTGGTCTGGTGTATCGCCAAGACTTTCAAGTTCTGCCAGCAACTTTTGCCGGACTGCAGGCAGCTTATGAATCCAATATAATGCCCATGTCAAAGCTGTAGCCGTGGTTTCGTGACCTGCAACTAGCAAAGTTATCAACTCATCGCGTAATTCCTCATCTTTCATCGGTTCTCCAGCTTCATCCCGCGCCGCCATCAGTAAGCTGAGGATGTCGGTACGCCCGGGATCGGGATTGGCGCGACGTGCTTCTATTTCAGTTTGGAGGATTTGATTGAGTTGCTGTTTTTGACGCAAAAAGTTCCGCCACGGACTCCACTCACCTAGATCTCGTTGCAAGAAGGGAAAGAATAGTTGGCTGGCTTTAAGAGGCGAGTTCGTTAACTCCAGCATGTCGTAGAGGAGTTTTTCGATCTGTCGATAGGATTCTCCTTCTCTCAAGCCGAAAACAGCCTGCAAAATGACGTTGAAGGAAATGGCTTGCATGGAATCACGCATAGAGAAAGGTTGATTTAGATTCCACTGGCTGATAACTTGTTGGGTAATCTCGGTAATAATGTCACCGTATGCCTTCATCCGATCGCCATGAAAGGGAGGAACCATCAGTTGGCGATGGCGGCGGTGGCGATCGCCACTTTGCATCATGACTCCACAATTTCCTAATAATGGAGTCAGAATTTTGTTCATTTCTCCAGGTGCATCGAACTGCTTGTAAGTATCGTTGGTCAATATCTCCTGTAACAGTTGGGGACTGCTGACATAGACAAGGGGAGAAGAATTTAAACCTACCTTGAGAGTAAACCAGTCACCATAACGTTGAGCGCAAGACTCCATTAAAGCAAAGGGATTAGCAATCCACTGTAACAGTTGAACGAGCGGTGGAGTTTTTGGACCTTGGGGTAGGAACATAATTTCTTGCTCTAACTCTCTTTCTAAATCTCTTTTATTGTTACACCAGCCTTAAGTAGTCAAAATACAGATCCTGCATTACTGAAATAATCTACCGCAAGCAGATGTAGAGTCAACCGCGATCGCCTTAAACTTTCCTAGCGTTTTCTCGTTGGCGATCGCTATGGTGGATATTTATATTCTCGATTTGTTTGTCATTGGGGTGCTGCTGCTAGCAGTTACCCTTGGTTCGGGTTGGATTTCCCGCTTACCTTTTTCTTTTGCCCTCATTTACTTAGTTGTAGGGGTTATTCTCGGTCCCTACGGTTTCAAACTCGTTCAAGTACAACCAAACGCTGAGTTTTTGCAACGACTGACCGAATTTGTCGTAATTGTCTCGGTGTTCAGTTGCGGCTTAAAAATGAACCGTCCCTTACAATTGCGAGCATGGCAAATTACAGCCAGATTGATTGGGTTTCTCATGCCCATTTCAATTGTAGCGCTGGCAGCAGTAGGACATTGGTTACTAGGCATGAATTGGGGTGCAGCCGTGTTACTGGGTGCAATTCTCGCCCCTACAGATCCCGTATTAGCTTCAGAAGTGCAGCTAGCAGACATTGACGATGAGGATGAATTACGTTTTGGTCTGACTTCCGAAGGAGGTTTGAATGACGCACTGGCATTTCCCTTTGTCTATTTTGGATTGCATTTATTCAAAGACCCCAATTTAGATAATTGGTTTAAACAATGGGTAGCCGTGGATTTAATTTGGGCGATCGCATCTGGAATTGTGATGGGAATTGCCGTAGCCAAAGCTATTACTTGGATCGATCGCAAGCTACAAAAACGTCGTCCTGCTGATGTTTTGATGGAGGATTTTGTTGCTCTAGGAACGATTTTGATTACCTATTCCTTGACAGAAATTGTTAACGGTTATGGATTTATTGCCGTATTTGTGGCGGGTTTGGTCGTCCAGCGAAATCACACAGATCCAGAAAAGCGCCATTCCGAATTAGAATTCGTCGAACGAATTGAAAAGTTAATGGAAGTCGGGACAATTCTGTTACTAGGGTCGTTGTTGAGAACGCAACCTATACTGCAATATCTCGGAAATTCTCTGATCGTGGCAGGTTTATTACTCTTTGTCATCCGTCCCGTAGGAGCGTGGATTAGCACGATTGGAACAAATCCTCCGATAGAATGCGATCGCCGTCGCTTGCATCCTGCTAGTCGGTGGTTATTTGGTTGGTTTGGGATTCGCGGTGTTGGTTCTTTGTACTATCTCTTCTACGCTTTTGGTGAAGGTTTAAAAGACAGTGCGGCAGAACAAATTGCCTGGATTACTTTCACGACAATCGCTATTTCTGTAGTTTTACATGGAATTAGTGCCACACCTTTAATGAGTTGGTACGAGCGGAGAATTAGAGGGAGAAGCAGGCGGACAAAACACGCAACTCTCCCCGAACAAAGCGAGTAAATACTGCGTAGAGACGTATCGCGATACGTCTCTACATCCGTGCTATTTTGCTATTTTTTTTAGTAATTCTTTAGTCTTATCTTTGAGACTAGTTTTACCTTCTTGGGCTTGAGAATCGATATTTTTGATATTAGCCTTTAAGTTGGGATCGAGATTTCGATTAGAGTTAGTTCTTGCTTGTTTTGCCTCTTCCATTCTTCCCGTGGCTTCGCTATACTCATATGCCCGCTCGATCTTCTCTTCTGGAGTAGGTTTATATTCTGGAGGGATGAGTTGTGTCTCTTCTAAAGTCGCTGCATAAACTGGTGAATAGCCCGCGATCGCAGTGCCAAAAAAGCCAAGTAAACTCACGAGAAATAACAGTAAAAGCTTTTGCAAAAGCGCTTGTTTTAGATTGGATAAAATCCCACACATGACAGTCTCTCAAAAAGTTTGACGATGAGAGCAGCTTACATTTTCTGCTATATCTCTTCCTTCTACCAAAGGAAGCATAATCCCTTTAAGAAGTCAGAAGTTGTAGGGGCGATCTCAACAAAGATCTCAGATCGATCTGCCCGTACAGAAGTCAAGCGTCAGAAGATTGTCCGGTTGTTCATTCACAGCCATTGCTGCTGAATGTGAATATTACGACTTCCCATAGTTTGTTCAAATAAGTCTGTGGGCAAAGCTTGTTCTATAGTCGAAACTCCTGGGTGCTTGAGCTTGCCTGATAATAAAAGTTGGGCAATACTACCAGTACCGCAGCCAGCAGCGATCGCGGTGTTATCGTGAATCAACGTCGAACAATAACTCGCCTTCTGTCCGTCTTTTAACCCCGTGACTTCGGAACGAATTGCGACTCCAATCCCGCTAAAACGATTTGTTACATCAGTCATATAGTGGCTGACATGGGCTAAAAATTCGATCGCACTGCGCCGTTGCATCCAAGATTTGGGGAAGACATGGGCAGCAATCCAAGTGAGATGATTGTAAAAATCGGGAACGGAACCAAATTTGGTAATTACGGTTTTGACGGGGAAGGCTTCCGGTAAGGTAAAAGCTTCTGGCATATCAAACCAGTAAACGCCAGATTTACCATAAGATGCGGGAAAATCTACGACTTCGCGATCGCTATATGGTTTAATTTCCACCCACTGGCCATCAATCCAAGCGGTGAAAGGCTTCTGTAACCCCAAAAACGTCGTTCGCATGACTGTCACTCCAGCACCCCCAGAACCAGCTACTAAGTAACTGAGGTGGATGCGTTCCGGCTGGTCTAATTTTTCCACTCCCTGACGTACCATGCTGTTTGAGATTCCAGGGAAAACGCCTGTATTGACGATTGCTGTCACTCCAGCAGCTGAAGCCGCTGGAGATAAATCTAAAGCTTTGCGGGTAAAAGATCGATGATCGCTAACATCGAGATAATCTACACCCGTTTCGATACAAGTTTTCAGAACGCTAGCGTCGCGGAAGTGAAAGGGTCCGGCACAATGAATGACGAGATTGGAAGAGGCGATCGCTTCTCTTAATTTGGCTTTGTCTGCTAAGTCTAATGCTAGCGATCGAACTTGTGACCCTAGTTGCTTGCTAACTGTGGTTACTGTATCGGGGTTACGGCTAGTGATGATAATTTCTGCTGATGTATGACTGGCAATGTCTTGGGCTACACTGCTGCCGATTCTTCCCCTGCCACCAAGAATTAAAACTCGATCTGTCATCAATTCAGAATTGTTGCACCTCCTCTATTTGAACAGATTTTATGCCCGCTCTGCCTCGGTAGTAGGGATGAGTTTGGCTTTACCTCTGTCAGCGTCTGCTAAACCAGCTTTTTATCGTTGTCAAAAAACCAGAACGGCGGCGAGGGCGGATACGCGGTGAATTTTGAGGATCTACAGATGGTAGTCGGTTAGCAGCAACAGAAACAGCATTTTTTGTTGGCACAATTTCAGAACCATATTTACGGGCATAAACTTGAGTAAATTCCGCCCCTAAAAAGAAAACTTGGGCAGAATAGTAGATCCAAACTAAGAGAACGGCAAGGGAACTAGCTGCACCAAAGGTCGAACTAACGGCTGCACTACCAAGGTACATACTCAATAACGTTCTGCCAATTGTGAATAAGAAAGCCGTTGTTGCCGCACCAACTAAAACATCTTTCCAGGCAATTTTGACATCAGGTAGGATGACGTAAATCATCGCAAATAATAATGTCATCAAGCTAAAAGAAACGACAAAGTTGAGAATAGATAACCCAGTTGCTAACCCTGGTATCCAACTATTCATAAAGCTGCTAAATGCTGCTAGCGCCGTACTCAAAAATAGGGATAATAACAATAAAACACCAATCCCTAAAACCATACTAAATGAGATCAGGCGGCGGCGAATTAATACCCAGATTCCTTGTCCTGGCTTTGGTACAACTTCCCAAATTGTATTGAGTGCGTCTTGCATTTCGCCAAATAAACCTGTGGCACCTAACAGAAGTGTAGCAAGACCGATCGAAGTGCCAACAATACCCGTTTTGGTTTGATTGACGTTAGCAAGTGCAGTTTGTACGACTGTTGCCCCCGCTTCTCCTACTAAATCTTGAATTTGGGTGACAATTTCTCCTCTAGCAGCTTCTTCACCGAATACTGCACCTGCCACGGCGATCGCAATCATCAGCAGTGGTGCGAGCGAAAATATCGTGTAATATGCTAAGGCTGCTGCTAGCCGCGATGCTTTATCCTGATTCCACTCCTGAAATGTCTCTTTTAATAATTCTCCAACAGATCGCAAGTGCATTGTTTGTCTCTTGTTGGTAGTTGGTCAATTATGCCTACACTTGAACTAAGTCAGTTGAGAGATCTCAACTCCCTAGCAATTCGTAGGCTGAAGAAAATCGCTTTTGTCGCAGTTAAAAAGCAAAATGGTATGGATTTATTGTAATACCAATTCTTGATGACTCCGCCGCAGAAGATCCCCCCAACTCTCCCGATCGAGGGAGCTAGGGGAGATCGGATTTGTGTAACAATAAATAAAATTAGTATGAGCTAGCTACAGTTTTTGTGGCACACAATTTTTTCTACACCTAATTGAGTAGGTATTTTTCTTTAAAGATTTTTATGAATACAATTTAAAATTTAAGTAATTTATTATACAGTAACCGAAGTTTGAGATTCAGTATTGTCAGCTTGGAGAGGAAAAACTAAAAATTTTTCGCGATCGCTCAAACATTTTTGGGCAACCATTTCTGGTAAATTGGGTAAAATTAGCGCTGTTTTTTTGAGAAAGGTACTAGTCCACTTTCTAATCCAATAGTGCTGCATTTGATTGACAATTTCTGCATCGTTGCCAGTAAAAATGAATTCCGCATTCTCATCCATCTGAAAGTATGCCAGACACTCAATTTGTTTGGAGCGAGTAGAATCCCAATATTTTATTGTCGATTTTCTTCCCATGTAAGTACTTGTAAATTTACTTAAATGGTTGAGAGCATTCAATAATTCTAAAACAGTAATTTTTTCTTTTTGTTTGAGCGACACGCTCTGAGTTCCATCGCATACTTGAGAAACTGTCTGTGAAATTGGCTGTGCGATCGCGCGAACGAGAGGAAATTCTTTAGCTAATTTCTGAAATATAGCAATTGTTTGTTCGACATCTTTTTTGAGTACAGTTTTTAGTTGTAAGTTAGCGATCGTTTTAATTGCCGCTAGTCCCATACTCGTCAAAACTAACAAGGTGACTTGCGAACTCACTTTATATGTATAAACGTAATTCGTCTGAATCGGAAATTCAAAAACATCAAATGCATCGGGATTTTTGATGATGTTACGGATAAAATTATGATTGAGAAATTCTTTGACTTGCCATTGTACGGTTTGCTCTTTCAAACATAGGTAAGATCTTGGTTGCTCTTGAATGAGAATAATTCCTAACCCAATTACTCCTGGCAAGTTGAGGAAGTTCTTAATAGTTGTCTCAATCATACAGCCATAATCCTTGTCATATTAGCTTAAATCATCCTTTATTATCGATTCGTCAGTTTGAGTTTACATGCAAGATTTGATAAGATTATACATAAATAAAAAGAGCTTATTTCTTCAGTAAATTCTGAATAGAAAAACCATAACCGATGAGTTTAGCGAGAACTATCTCTGTTCTCAAGGTAGATTTTACTGAAAATCTATCTTATGGTAGTAGCGGTTTCAAGTATGTCAGTAAATACACGGAAAAATATTATTACTTTTATTGAGAAAAATAATAGGGTACGCGATCGGCGCACCCTAACAATTAAGTTTATTGGGTTTCAAACAATCGGACAAATTTTACCTTCATCGCTTCAAGATAAATATTTGCGTGAAGTAGTACTCTCCTTTTGAATTTCTGGCAACACCAATACCAGTTAGGTTGTAACTACCTACGATGTTCCGTTGGTGTCCAGAACTATTTAACCAGCCTTGAACGGCATTGGCAGCAGGATCGGCGTAACCTTGATTATAAGCAACATTTTCTGCCGCTCCTGCGTAGGAGATGACTTTACTAATCTCTTGCACTCTCTGCTGAAAACCATTATGGCTGAAAGGAACTGCACCACTCGCCATATTTTGACTGTGAATTCGAGCTTGATTGCTGATGCTATTATCCCAAGTTAAAGAAGCTAAACCACGTCCTTGGCGATACTGATTAATTCGGTTGAAAACAGTCCGTTCTACGGAAGAAGTATCAGCTTGAGCTACGATGGTTGTATTAGGATTCGGCTTTGCAAGTATGTTTTTCTTAGCGCTCTCTCGATGAAAAGTAGGGATTTTAGCGTTAGCTGCAATTGTTGTTCCAGTGGTAAAAATGACTGAACACAAGGCGATTTTGAACAAAACAGACTGCTTCATGCAATGAATTCCAATGAAAGAATAAACAAGTGAAACTGAAACTTGTCAGGATAAATCGCTGCTAATAGAATTAGCAGACGAATTTATTTTCCAGACTGAACTGTTGCTAAAAGAATTAGCAGATGTACAGTTTAATCTAATGCGGTCACTCTTGAAACTTTTTGCAGAAAGATTTAAAATTAACTGCAAAAATATAGTCTATAAATCTATTCAACTTTATCTCTAATTAGCTAACAAGCGAATTATTACTGAAACTATATATCGAAGTAATTTTACTGAAACCTCAGCTACAGCGATTTTGTTTAAGTGATAAACCGATCGCTGTGTTTGTTGATAGTTAATGGTTAGTGGTTAACTGTTAACAATCGGTATATAGCAATTCTCATTACAATGGGATAAGTTCGTAGGGGCGCACAGCTGTGCGCCCCTACAGATCTTGTATTTTGTCCAATTGAAAAAGGCTATATCATTATTCACAAATCGTTTAGACTTGCTACATAGAAATTTTGAATTATTGACGAATATTGGAGGTTTTATAGCGTATAGCGAGCATGATTCCACCCAAGACTTTTCGGTTAAGATAAGATGCCTCCTAACCCCCCTTGAAAAGTGGGGAACTTAAGGCCCCCTTCTTAAGGGGGTTGGGGGATCTTCAATCTTGCGATTCCAAAATGTAAGAAAAGCGTACGACCACGCGCCCTAAATTATTCTGAAACGGTTTCTTCCTGCAATACCCCTAGCACTCGCGCAATATACTCGCTACGCCATTGTTCCCGTGCCTGCGCTACTGGTTCCTCTGGCTGATACGCTTCAATCTCTGCCAGTGATATAACTTCTTTCGTCGCCAGTAAACGTTCTACAGTATCGAGACGTTCCCGCAAGACAGAAACCTCACCTGTTAACGCGACGATCGCGGACAGCAATTTATCGAGTTGCGGCTCGTCAAAGTAAACGGGGCGTTTGCCCTTAGCTTTTTTCATCCCCATGACTTCCTCCATTTACTTAGTAGCAGCAACAATAAACCAACTACCTCTACTACCTCCTCCTTGTTGGGAATTGTCAGCCGCAGTTTTCCAAGCACCATTGGGAACGAAGGTTTGTATGACTCGATCTGCTGCAAATCCAGCTTCAGTCATAACGGCTGTCAAGTCCAACTCCCGCATGGCACTCCAAAAAGGTTCGTTGTTGTTAGCAGTTTCCCAGTCGTATATGAAAGCGCTAAAGGCATCCATGTGGCTGTACAAAGGTGCTTCTACGTGGATCGTCATCCCCCCAGGAGCCAACAGGCGATCGCATTCTCGCATCACGTTACGGATGGCTGGAAGGGGAATTTCATGCAGCAGGATGTGAGAAACTACCAGGTCAAAGGAAGCAGCTTCAAAATGAGTCCGTTCGGCATTTTGTTGAGAAAAATGGACTCGTTTGCCTAAAGCTTCTGCCCTAGCGTGAGCGTAGCGTAGCATTGGTGCGCCAATATCGATCGCGTAGACTTCGGCTTCTGGATAGGCATCGACATAGGGTAAAGTACTGTGACCGACAGAACAACCCAAATCGAGAATTTTTGCGGGTCGAAAGTCGGGATATTTTGGTTTCAGGTAGTTTTTGACAATGGACAAGCCCATATCATCGTTGAGCGGACCTAACCATCCTGCACCGTAAATATAAACACCGCGATCGTAGGTCGCCCCAGCCGCCAGATCGTCTGTTGTATATTCGCTGTGATAGCTACCAGGCATACAGTGGATATCGACAGCAGTTTGGTAAGCAGGAATTTTGAAATCGGGGTCTAGGGTCAGCGTACCTAATTGGCGATCGCTCTGTTTTGCCCGTTCGATCAGTTCTGGTAGTTGTCGTTCTACACTGGTATTGACCGCATCCCACAACATTTCCTGGTTGATGCGCCGCAAGGCACTCCACCAACGATAATGAGGGTGTCCTTGCATCGCAGTGCGGATTTCGTGACGGTTTTGGGGCGATCGCTGGTGTTCTCGTTCAAATTGGGGCTTGACAACTTGCTCGTATACTCTTTTATTGCCGGGACTGAGATTTTTAACGATGTGTAGTTTCAGGCTTTTTACAAAGTTTTGTCGCGCCAGCTCATCATGAGTGGCTTGCGGTAGCATCGAGTGTTGGAATTGCCGATCCATGTTTCCACCTCTTGAATCAGTTGGAAGTCGGAAGTTATTGATAACTTCAGATTGACTTATCTGACATTTTGCAGGTATATCATAAAGATCTACCTGCTCTAGGTGGTTGTTTTCGGAAAGTATTGCTAATTGTTAGTTACTAATCGCCAATCATTTTTAGGTACTTAGCAACGGTTTGTACGTCTTTGTCACCGCGTCCCGAACAGTTAATCACAATGCGGGGGCTACCGTCTAGCTGCGGACAAAGGATATCGAGATAGGAGATCGCATGGGCGGTTTCTAGAGCGGGAATAATCCCTTCTAACTGCGAGAGACGCTGCAATCCTGCGATCGCTTCCTCATCGGTAATGCTGTAATATTCTGCCCTACCAATCTCTTTTAAAAAAGAATGCTCTGGACCCACACCAGGATAATCTAATCCCGCACTGATCGAGTGTGCCTCAATTACCTGTCCGTCTTCGTCCTGCAACAAGTAACTCATCGCTCCATGCAGTACCCCAACTCTACCTTTGGTTAAAGTCGCGGCGTGTTTTTCCGTAGTGACTCCTTCTCCGGCGGCTTCAACACCAATGAGTCTGACGGTTGGCTCGTTGACAAATTCGTGAAACAGCCCCATGGCATTAGAACCACCACCTACACAAGCCAGCAAAATATCTGGTAAGCCACCCCATTTTTCCATTGCTTGGACGCGGGTTTCTTGACCGATCGCAGCTTGAAAGTCTCGGACAATTGTTGGGTAAGGATGGGGACCAGCTACAGAACCGAGGATGTAATGGGTTGTTTCTACGTTCGTCACCCAGTCCCGAATGGCTTCCGAAGTGGCATCTTTGAGCGTCCCCGTACCAGCTGCTACAGGTTGTACCTCTGCCCCCATCAAGCGCATCCGAAACACATTGAGGCTTTGGCGTTCCATGTCTTGTACGCCCATGTAGATGACGCATTTTAGCCCGAACCGAGCGCAGACGGTAGCTGTAGCAACGCCGTGCTGTCCCGCCCCTGTCTCGGCAATGATGCGTTGTTTGCCCATCCGCTTCGCCAGCAAAACTTGTGCTAAGGCGTTGTTAATCTTGTGAGCGCCCGTATGATTTAAATCTTCTCGTTTTAGGTAGATTTGCGCCCCCGTGCCATCTGGACGGGCGTAGTGGGCTGTGAGGCGTTCGGCAAAGTAGAGGGGGGTGGCTCGTCCTACGTAGTCACGGAGGAGATTTTGCAGTTCTTGTTGAAAGTCTGGGTCGTGTCGATATTTTTGGTACGCTGCTTCTAACTCGCTTAGTGCAGGCATCAGCGTTTCTGGTACGTATTTTCCGCCAAAACGTCCAAATCGTCCAAAAGAGTCAGGACGTTGTGTAGATGGTTGGGAGTTGGGGGAGATCGGTGTAAGTGTCACGATACCTGCGGAGAATGACGATACTCCCATCATTATATAAGTTTGAGGAAATAGGTTTGAGGGTAGTTAAGAAGAAGAGGGCAATAACGTCAACAATAAAGTATAAGCTCCCGCGCCGAGGGCAAATGCCCAAAAGCGGCTTTCTCTTTCGACTGGTAGTTCTTCCTTCAAAACATTGAGAATAATTCCACCAGCAAGGAAAGCAAACATAAGTGCGATCGCCGTGCGGTCAACTCCCATGCCGCCACTACCAAGCGTCCACCCCACAATCACTGCTGTTGCTAATACCCAGCGACCAATACCGTTATAAATAAACTTGTGATGTTCTCGCAAGCCATAATCGTTGACTGCAAAATGCAATGCCATTGCTAAAGCAAATTGCAGCATCCCAATCGCATCATTATCATCGCGATTGAGCAGTAAGTAGCCAATGAGGGTATTGTAAAAACCGTAAACAATGATGTGCAACCAGAAGACGCTCGCTGCCGTTACATCTCCTCTGCTCTCTTTGTGGTTGTAACGACGTGATGCGATCGCCGCCCGATCCAAGCCATAAAATATCGCTAAACCCAAAAGCGCGACTACGTATATATGGTATCTCCAAAAAGCCAGCCATCCACCTACAACTTCTCGAATGACTGCTTGTGCCTCGCCTAATTCTGGCAAAATATGAACGAATACATAAGCCATCGAAGCCCCACTGCTGGCAGATAACCATATGCTACGCGGATTCGCGCTCAGAAATCGCAGCCTACCAGCAAACAATTGCACTAATGCTAGTGCAACTGCCACAATCAGGGAAAGCTCGAACAGAAATCCAGGTAAGAGCATTATTCACGATTGATGATTGGCGAGCGGTATTCGATGGCTGATGAGCGTACCTCCCTGTTTGCAATCTAATGTTATGTGGCTATAACGATTTAATTTATACCTTAGAACAGATATGCAACTAAATTTATAGCAAATAGTAATATGTATCAATTCGGTCTGAGCCAGCAACTTATCGTTGTAGCGGTTAACAGTTAACAGTTAACCGTCACAAACTCTATGGGCGATCGCGCCGACTGGCGCACTGCGCAAGGGTCTCCTATCGAGCGCTCAGTTCAAGCACTAATCTGCGGTCGCTGCTCGTAACAGACAATAAAATGATTCTTGCTATCAATCTCAATTTTTCCTTCCGCCTGTAATTTGCCTAACATGCGCGTGATCGTAACTCTGGTGGTCGAGCAAGCAGCAGCAAGATCGCTATGAGTTAGACGAATGCCCAAACGAATGCCTCGCTCTGTAGGTTGACCGATTTGCTTAGCTAGTAATAGCAGCAAATGATGTAAGCGGCTCTTGGCATGGCGCTTGCCAGAAATTGCTAAAAGAGCTGTTGTTTGCTGTAGCCGTTGGTTAATTTTAGGTAATAATTTTTGGGCGAGATCGGAATTTGCTGCTAACTCCGACCAAGAAAAACAGGTCAGTTCAACTTCAGTTAATGCTGTGGCTTCACAAAGTCCGAAAGCATCTATATCTAAAGCATTGAATGGCGAACCAGCGCCTGCCAAACCCAGTAGCACCTCCTCGCCTGTCTCGCAAGCTATTGCCAACTTGACAATCCCGCGACACACTAACCAAACGGTCTCTGGTCTGAGTCGGATCGTTTCCCCTTTCAAATAGATCTGTTTTTGACTAAGATCTAGCTCGTCGATGGGTATATCTATATTTTGGTTTTGTGGCTCAAGTGTGTCAGATAGATACAAATGTCGATTGGGATCGCCAATCTCGCGCAGCGATAGCAGGATAGTCGTAGGCTGACCCGTTTTCTCGCAGTTAGACATACTTGCCACAACTGCTACTTTTACAGGCTGGCGATCGCGAGGACAAAGGTGCATCGTCCATTCCTGCGATTCTTCCATACCTTGTAACTCATTGAATTTGTACCAAAATATTTCCCGGTCTTCGGCACTAAGAAAGGTAGTCAGCGGTTTTCCGCTTAAAAAGCGCTGCGATACATTCAAAAGCTTAGCAGTCGCCTGGTTCACTTCTCGAATCGTGCCTGAGAGATCGACGATCGCATAGCTATCCGGTGCCAGTTCAAATAAATCTTTGTAGCGCCTGCGTTCTTCCTCTAAAGCTCTACGCATCGCTAAAAGTTCTGCATTCTGCCGATGTAGTTCTTCCAGAGTGACTTGAATCTCTTCCGAGGCAACACCAAGTTCCTTAAGTGCTGTGGGTAACAGGTCTGGTTGAAGCTGCGGACAATCTACATCATGAAGCAGCAGGTCCAACCGTCCTTGCATGGACTGGATTTGCTGGACGAAATTATCTGTCAACATGCACTCTACCTCTACACGAAATTGTTAGCGAGCGACGATTGGCTGTCAATGAGTCAGTTGTCATTGCTTTGCTTCAGAGTGACAGATTCCCAAGCTAGCGGCATCTATCAAAAGGTAAGTACATTCGTCAAGCTAAAGTCATCTATAAAAAGGTAGAATTTTTTCCCTACATGCAACGTCTCTACACTACTCCCTGCTCCCTGCTCCCTGCTCCCTGCTCCCTGTAAACTGCAAACAGCGAGCCGTTCCATCATCGCTAAAACGTTGCTGACCGACTCCCACCACTTCGACAACGACTTCTCGCGCTGCTGGTGTCCATTGTCCCTGTCGCGCGTCAATCTCAATGATTGTTTCTTCTCCTACTGTATTGACACGATAGGTAGTGGTTGACCAGACACCTTGACGATAATCAAAGCTAAGTCCGTCATCTTCGTACATCGTCCATTCTCCCTGTCCTACCCAAACGCGCAGTGTGAGAGAATTGCACGGGTTTTCATCAACAAACTGTACTACGGGCTGCATGGGAATGACTGTCCCAGACCGTACGTAGAGAGGCATTTTTTCCAATGGTGCGCGTGCCAGGATATGAGTTGGTCCCGCGAACGCCTCCCCCGTCCACCAGTCGTACCAAGTCCCGACAGGTATGTATACCGCACGATGTTCTATCCCAGGACGATAAATTGGTGCAGCCATCAGACCAGCACCCAGCAAGACTTGGTCGTAGAGGTTGTAAGTCGTGGGGTCTTGAGGAAAATGGTAGAGTAGAGGGCGAAGAATCGGCGCTCCGGTGGTAGCAGCTTCCCAGAACAACGTGTAAATGTATGGTAAAAGCTGGTAGCGCAGATTAATATACTTGCGACAGATTTGTTCGACGCGATCGCCAAAAACCCAAGGTTCGTGACGAGCAGTTGTCATTGCCGAGTGACCGCGCATGAGGGGGTAGAGCATTCCAACTTGCATCCAACGGGCGAACAGTTCTGCTGTAGCATTGCCAGCAAAACCACCAATGTCGCAACCGACAAAGGCTACACCCGACAACCCCATATTGCACAGCATTGGGAGGGACATTTCCAAATGCTCCCACACCGACTGGTTATCTCCCATCCATACCGACGACCACTTTTGTACGCCAGCGTAACCCGAACGAGTCAAGACGAACGATCGCTCGTTGGAACGCAATTTTTCCAGCGCCTCAGCACTTGCTCGTGCCATCATCAATCCGTAAAGGTTATGAACTTCGGCGTGAGTTGTGACTGGGTAATGGGTAATGGGTAATTGGTAATTGGTAATTGCTCCTCTGCTCCCCTGCCCCTCTGCCCCTCTGCCCCTCTGCCCCTCTGCTCTCTTCTCCCCTGCTCCCTGCGGTGCATCTAGCGGAAACCAGATATGCTTACCGTCGTCACCAAAGGGGCGATCGGCGATCGCGGGTTCGTTCATGTCGTTCCAAATTCCGGCTACACCAATACTGGTAAGGCTTTCGTGTAAGTTTCCCCACCATTGCCTGACTTCAGGACGCAAGAAATCGGGAAATAAGGCTTTATCGGGCCAGACGTAGCCATGAAATAACTGTCCGTCTGCTTTACGGACGAAATAATCTTTGTCTATCCCTTGGTCGAAAACATGATAATTTGCTTCCGGTTCGTACTTTACCCCAGGGTCAATAATTGTTATCGTCTTAAATCCATCCTCGGCTAGTTCCCGCAGTAGCTTCTCTGGATGGGGAAACCGTTGAGGACTCCAAGTAAAGACTCGATAACCGCGCATGTAGTCGATATCTAAATGAATTACATCGCAGGGAATGCGGCGGCGGCGAAATTCTTGGGCAAGTTCGCGTACTACTGTTTCTGAATCGTAACTCCAGCGACACTGATGGTATCCCAAAGCCCAACGAGGTGGTAGGGGCATTCTGCCTGTTAGCTGCGTGTAGCTACCTAAAATCGTGGCTGGATCGGGACCGTAAATGATGTAGTAATCTAGGGGCGGTGTCTGCATTCCCGCTAAGCTGCGGGTTTCCATGCTCCAAGTTCCAGGTTGAGCTGCGCCAATGTCAAACTGACTCCAAAAAGTCGTGTTGAAAAAGATGCCATAGCCGACTTCTGGACGCAAAGCTATAAAAAATGGAATTGCCTGATACATCTCATCCGTCAGCGAGTTGTAGTCTAAAGCATCTAGCGTCCAATTTGTCTTAACTTCGCTTAATTTATCTAAAAAGCCCGTGCGTTCGCCAAAACCATAAAAATGCTCGTCAGCCTCAATTTGTTTCCAGGCGGCGGTTGCACCCATGCGCCAACCCATACCCATTTCGGCATCTTTGGCAAAGGGGCGATCGCAATTGTCCAAGCAAGTCAGGCGACAAGGTTGGCGTTGGACGACAATTCGCAGCCGATCCGTTTTAATTTCTACCGTGTCAGGTGTTTCTACAACTTCAAAGGGAACGGGCGATCGCTCTATATCTTCGTCTCCTACGACTGCCCAAGGGCGCTGGGGAAAGAATTCGCCGTGAGGGGCTAAACGCACGCGAATGAGATGAGCATCGATAACGCTAATTAATACAGAAGACTCCCCGCAATCCAACTGGACAGCGCGATCGCTTTGCGATACTGCCTCCACTGCGCCTACAGTTACCCACGGTTGGTCAGTCGTTGGCAGTTGTCCAAAATATTGCGGCATAAACCTTTCCCCAAATCGCGCATTTACAGCAGGAATTCTATCCCCACAGTCAATTTTCCCGTATCTACACAAACGTAGATTTTCCACGGGGAACGGGGAGCAGGGAGCAGGGAGCGCACGAGCAGGGGGCAGGGAGGAGACAAGGGAGAGGGGGGAGAAAACACCAACTACCAATTACCCATTACCCATTACCATCACTGCTGACTTTTGACTTTTGATTGATTTGCTAGGGGTTGCTAAATTAGAGTAAAGTAAACAAATGTAAAAAAACGCGACTTAATTATAATAATTCTTACGACAGTAGCGATTTTGAGACTTTGATCCACAACTTATAATTGCCCATGCAGCGTTCATTTTGGCGAAAAATCTCGGTTTTAGTAACAACATTTTTTCTGGCAGGGTTGGTTTGGATGATGCAACCATCAGCAGCCCTAGCTTATGACAATCCAGAACTGCTACCCGATCGCCCTACCCCCGTCATTGACCTAGCAAAGACTTTTACCGATATTCAGGAAGAACAACTCGTAGCAGATTTAGATAAATTTGCCGCTGACACTGGTTGGAAACTGCGAGTTTTAACTCAGTACGATCGCACTCCCGGTAGAGCGGTGATTAACTTTTGGGGTTTAGATGACAAAAGTATTCTTCTAGTTGCCGACTCTCGCGGTGGTAACATCCTCAGTTTTAGCGTTGGCGACGCAGTTTACGAACTTCTCCCCCGCACATTTTGGATCGAACTACAAACCCGCTTTGGTAATTTGTACTACGTGCGAGAACATGGGGAAGACCGCGCCATTCTTGGAGCTTTAGAATCCGTTGAAAGCTGTTTAGTCAAAGGCGGTTGTAACGTCGTTCCAGGTCTACCAAGAGAACAGTGGATTCTCACCCTAATCACATCAACACTGGGAGGCGTAATTTGTGGTTTTGCCGCTCAACCCCGTCGTCCAGGACAAGCTCTAGCTTGGCAGTGGGCTTTGATTTTCTCGCCGTTGTGGGGCATATTATTCATTGCTTTCGGCATTGGACCAGTTGTCACGCGCACT